>NZ_JBHSIR010000054.1:0-14568 GCF_042653605.1 Pseudonocardia sp. GCM10023141 | reverse complement strand
CAACGCCGCCACCGGAGAGTACGTCGACCTGATCGCGGCCGGGATCATCGACCCCGCCAAGGTCACCCGCTCGGCACTGCAGAACGCCGCCTCCATCGCGGCGCTGTTCCTCACCACCGAGGCCGTCATCGCCGACAAGCCCGAACGCGGCACCGGCGCGGCCATGGACCCGAGCGGGGGCATGGGCGGCATGGACTTCTGAGCCGGAATATCCCCACGGTCCGCTCGATCCCGCCGCATAGGGTTGATCAGGTGACCTCGCTCCGCGACCTGCCGCTCCCCGACGCCATGGTGGCGCGGGCCACCGCCGCCGACGTGCCCGAGATCTGCGTGCTGCAGCGCTGTTGCTGGGTGTCGGAGGCGATCCTCAACGACACCCTCGACATCCCCGCCCTGCACGAGGATCTCGACGACATCCGCGCCTGGGTGCAGACCCGGCTCGTGTGGACGGTGCGCCGGGACGGCAGGCTCGTCGGTGCCGTGCGCGCCCACCAGGAGGGGGACCGGTGGGAGATCGGGCGCCTGATGGTGGCCCCGGATCTCGCCGGGAAGGGTTTGGGACGGTGGCTGCTGGAGCTCGCCGAGTCGCACGCCCCGGCCCAGGTGCGCCACTTCACGCTGTTCACCGGCGCGCGCAGCGAGCGCAACCAGCGCATGTACACCCGTGCCGGCTACCGGCTGAGCACGCCGCCGGATGGACCGGGGGGCCACATCAAGACGGCGGTGTTCCTCACCAAGGCCGCGGCGCACACATGACCGGCCGGTCGCGGACGCCGCGTGAGCGGATCGCGGCCGAGTGCGCTCGCCGCGGACTGGTCGCGGTGGTCGTGGGTTGCTGCGACCTGCTCGACGGCGACGACCTGCTCGACGGCGACGAGACCGACGTCGACCTGATCGTCGTGCTCGGGGGAGAGGGCGCCACCCACATGCTCACCACGGAGCCGCTGCGCTACTGGATCCGGGTGTGGGCCGCGCGCGGCCTGCTGTGGGCGTGGGACGACTGTGCCGTCGACGCGGTGCGCGCCGCGCTCGTCGACGACGCCTGGCGGGTGCGCGAGATGGCGGCCAAGGTCGTGGCCCGCCACCTGGTGGGCGAGGCACTCCCCGGCGTCGCCGCACTCCGTGAGGACCCGGTGCCGCGGGTCCGGCTGGCGGCCGAGCGGGCGGTCGCGGCGCTCACGGGGGCGGGCGCCTGACCGCCGCCCGGCCCCCGCTCAGGTTGCCGGGCCGTTCGTGACCTGGATCTGCACCGCCGCCAGTAGCGCGGCACCGAGCGGCAGGATCTGCTCGGAGCTGATCCGGGAGCCGCGCAGCGACAGCGCGCCGCGGACGTCATCGACGGTGGATCCGTGCAGATCGGTGTCGGTGAGCCGGGCGTCCTCGAACACGGCCTCGGCCAGATCGCACCCCAGCAGGCCGCAAGACGTGCCGGCGAACTCGTAGAAGTCGGCGGCGTGCAACGAGGTGTTCTCGATCAGCAGGTACTTCGCCCGCGCCATCCGCAGGTTGGCCAAATCGGCGCGGCTGTCGCTGATGTGGACGTCGGTGAGCTCGGCGCCGCTCAGCACGACGCCGGTGAGCCGGCAGTTGGTGAACGTGACGCGCGTGAGGACCGCGTCGTCGAGCACCGCGCCCGACAGGTCGCAGTGCTCGAACACGACGTCGCGACAGTGCAGGCCGGTGAGCCGGCGACCGGAGAGATCCGCATCGACCCACCGGCTCTCCTGCAGCTTGACGTCGGCGACCGTCTCGGCGACCACGACGTCGGCGCCGGCCTCGACGCAGTCCCAGAACGCGCCGGACTCGAGCGTGCCGGGTGCCGGATCGAACCCGTCCGGGAGGTCGGGCGGATCCGGCCTGGTCTTCTTCGGCTTGCGCCTGCTTCCGTTCGCCACGGGAGGCGACTGTACGCACGGTGCCCGACAGAACCCGGTCGATGTCGTTGCCGCATCGTCGTCGTCCGTTCCGGGGCCGCCGCGTGCATCGAGATGCCGATCACTGCGCCGATCCGGGCTGCTTGCGCTGGTTGGCGGTGAAGCGCGCCTTCTTCTGACGGTTCCCACACGTGTTCATGTCGCACCACCTGCGGGTACGACTCTTGGTGGTGTCGAAGGAGGCGGCCTGGCAGGTCGGCGACGCACACAGGGCCAGTCGTCCGTCTCGTTCACCGGCGATGATGCTGATCGCATCGGCGGCGATCACGCCGAGGGCGTCCTCCACGCAGGACGCCGAGCCGAGCCGCCATCGCCGCTCACCCTCGGGCGTCAGGACGGCCGCGGCCCGACCCCGAGTACTGCGGTCATTGATGACCTGGACGGCAGCCGCCGGGAGGGCGTTCTGGACCGCGGCGGCAAGTCGCGGCGGCGTGGATCGACTCCCGCAGTTCGCGGGCGATGTCGAGCTGGGCAAGGGTGGAGGACTCCACGGCGAGGCCGCTCATTCGCTCGTCGACTCACCGATCGGGCTGCTGGCCTGGATCCTCGACAACTTCGCCGAGTGGTCGGACACCGACGACAACCCGTTCGAGACGATCTCCCGAGACAGCGTCCTGGACGACGTCACCCTGTACTGGCTGACGCGGACCGGCGCATCATCGGCCCGCATCTACTACGAGAGCCACAACTCGCTCGATCCCGACCTCCGCGTCGACGTCCCCTCGGGGATCAGCATGTATCCCCGCGACATCGAGAAGTGTCCACGCGGCTGGGCACAGCAGCGCTACCGACACATCGTCCGATGGCGGGAACCCGAAACCGGGGGACATTTCCCGTCGCTGGAGGTTCCCGAGTACTTCGTCAAGGACCTCCAGCAGGGCCTCGCGGCAGTGCTGGCCGCTCGCCGGTGACCGGGCGCCCACCGGAACTCGATCGAGTGATGCTGTACCCACCGGGATAACGTCGCGAAGGCAGGTCTCGACGAAGGGGCAGGCGGCGGGTATCGGCCGGCGATCACCGTCACCCACCGGTTTTCCATCTTTCGAGGGAGTGGTCTCGTGTCCGATGTCGGTGCCGATCACTCCCTGGCCGGTCATGTGATGACGGTTCACGTCGACCCCACGGGGATCGTGCGGCTCGAGTGGGCGCGCGGGCTGCGGATCACCGGTGAGCTCGCTCGTGCCGCGATGGAGCTGGTCGACGAGACGAACACCGGCCGGCAGCGGCCCCTGCTGGTGGACATGACCGGCACCGCCGCGTTGACCAGGGAGGCCCGCACGACGTTCAGCCGCAGGTGCTCGGCGTCCCGGATCGCGCTGCTGGGTCGCTCCCCTGTGGACCGGGTCATCGCCAACTTCGCACTCGGGGTGAGCGCGGTTCCCGTGCCGACGAGGTTCTTCACCTCCGAGGCGCTCGCCACGGCGTGGTTGATCAATGGCGCCACCGAGCTCTGACCGCGACGACGACCGGCTCGAGCAGCTCGTGGAGCTGGTCGTGGCGCTGGCCTCCGGTGACGGCGAAGCCCGCATGGACCCTTCGCCTGCCGCCGACGAGATCGACGCGGTCATCGTCGGGATCAACATGATGGCCGAGGAGCTCCAAGCGCTCAACGTCGATCTCGAAGCACGCGTCGCCGAACGGACCCACCAGCTCGAGCAGGCCCAGCTGCAGCTCGAACGCCTCGCGCTCTACGACCCCTTGACCGGACTGGCGAACCGGACGCTGCTGGGCGACCGCATCGACGCGGCCATGTCCCGCGCCGAACGTGGCGAGGCCACGCCCGCGGTGCTCGTCCTGGATCTAGACGGGTTCAAGGCGATCAACGACAGCTTCGGCCACGCGGTGGGCGACCTGCTGCTCATCGAGGTCGCCCGGCGGCTGCGCGCTGTCGTCCATCCCGGCGACACCGTCGCCCGCCTCGGCGGTGACGAGTTCGCGCTGGTCGTCGACGCGACCACCGAGCAGGTGCTCGAGCTGACCCGGCGGATCCGGAACGACCTGCAGACGCCGGTGCCGGTGGGCGGCCAGTCCTGCTGGGTCGCGGTCAGCATCGGCGTTTGCTTCGCCGTCCGTGGGCAGGACGCGGGCGCGCTGCTGCGTGACGCGGACACGGCCATGTACGCCGCGAAGAGCGGATCCCGTGGGGCGGTGCAGATCTACGAGCCTGCGATGCACGAGGCCGCGGTGGCGCGCGTCCGGCTCGCCGAGGAGCTGCGCGCCGCGATCGCCCACGATCAGCTCGTCGTGCACTACCAGCCGATCGTCGAGCTCGCGACCGGCCGCACCGCCGGCGTGGAAGCCCTTGTGCGCTGGCAGCACCCGACCCGCGGTCTGCTGCTGCCCGCCGAGTTCATCGGCGTCGCCGAGGACACCGGGTTGGTCACCGCGTTGGACCGGTGGGTGCTCGACGCGGCAGCGGCCCAGCTGTCGATCTGGCGCTCCACACTGCTGGGCACCAGCGACTTCGCGTTGCACGTCAACGTCTCCCCGATCGAGCTGCGCTCACCCGGTTTCGCCGACTGCGTGCTCGACCGGCTTGCCCGGCACGGCGTCGCGACGACCGATCTGCTGCTCGAGGCCACCGAGAACCAGATGATGGGCGAGGACGCGCAGACGCTGCAGGCGCTCGACACGCTGCACACCGCGGGCGTCCGCATGGGGATCGACGATTTCGGGACCGGCTACTCCTCCATCGGCTACGTCCGGCGGTCCTTCGTCGACATCGTCAAGATCGACCGCTCGCTGGTCACCGGGCTCGACACCGACCCCCAGCAGCATCGCGTCGCCTCCGCGATCATCGCGATCGTGGAGGCCTTCGGGCTCGACGCCGTCGCCGAGGGGATCGAGACCACCGCGCAGGCCGAGCTGCTCACCGCGCTCGGCTGCCGCTACGGGCAAGGGCACCTGTGGGGGAAGGCGATGGCGGCCGCCGCGATGACCGCCCACCTCACCGTCGAGCTGGCCGCAGCCCGGCCGGCGACGGGTGCGCCCCCGCGGCAATGCTCGCTCGATCGGCCCACGCCGGCCGCAAGGGCAGCCGCACCACGCGCCTACGACGCCAGGACCTGACCCCCATCCGGCAGGCGCGCCGCCCGGATGCCGGACGACACGCGACGTTCGGAGATCTAGCCTTCTCCTGGTAGGAGGCGGGATGAGGCTGCGCAGGCTCTTGCTGGTCCCTCAGATCGTCCGATTGGCGGCACAGGCTCCCCGCGACGGTTCCACCCGCTGGGACGGCTACTGGGCCTCCGTCACGAGCACCGGCGACGGCGGTGACGTCCTCTGGGACTCCAGCACCTCGAACGAGGCTGAGCACTACCTCGACCTGCTCAGCACCCACGCCGACGCCGATCTGCCGATCGTGGACGTCGGTTGCGGCAACGGCCGCTTCACGCGGGCTCTCGCCACCCGGTTCCCCGGCGCGATCGGGCTGGACCTCTCCCGCCACGCCATCACCCGGGCGCGACACGAGAGCGCCTCGGTGCCGGACCTGCAGTTCCGGACCCTCGACATGACCGCCGACCGCAGCGGCCGGGCGCTCGCCGCCGAGTTCGGGCCGTGCAACGTCTTCATCCGCGGCGTCCTGCACGTGCTGACGCCGCCGGCGCGCAGGAGGATGGCGGCGAACCTGGCCGAGCTCCTCGGCACCGTCCGCGCCACCGCGCTGGTCGCGGAGACCAACTACCCCGGCTCGCTGCTCGGCTACCTGGAGAACCTCGGCGCCCGACCCACCACCTTCCCCACCGCGCTCGGCCGGGCCATCTCCGCCGGCATCCCCCGCCCCGCCCCCTTCGGCGACACCGAGCTCGACGACACCTTCCCCACCGACCGATGGAATCATCTCCACACCGACAACGGTGTCCGGATCAGCACCGTCCCGAGCCATCGCTCCGAGACGATCGGCTCCATCCCCGGCCTCGTCGCCCTGCTGCGCCCCTGGCGCGGCCCCTCCTCGCCGCACTGAGCGCGCCGCTCGACCAGGCTCCCGGCACCGCCCGCGCCTCGACGACAGCGGTGGCGACGTTGCGCCACCGCGACCGAATCGGGCGCGAACGGACCTACCGTGGCTTCGGTGCGAGAACCGTTCGGGGAGAGATCGATGTCAGGGAACACGCCGCTGGAGGCGCCCGATGGCGAGTGCTGAGTTCTCGCTCGACATCCAGATGTCGCAGATGCACCAGATCATGACGCGGACCTACGCCGAGCCTGCGCAGGCCGCGGCGATCACGTCGGCGACTCCGCAGCGGATGCACCACGACCTGCTGGCCTCGTGCCCGGCCCGCAAGATCGACGATCCTACTCCGTGCAGACCCGCGCCGACATCGCCTATGTGAACAAGCACCCGGAGGTCGAACAGGGTTCGCGATACCTTGGCAGCGACCACCGTGATACCGGGCATCATGGACACGTGGACATCGAGCGCCTGAGCAGTTCGCGTACTGTGTGATCCCAGCTGCCGGTGACCGCGACCGGGCGCCCGTCCACGATGGTGGTGGCGACCGCGGTCACCGCGTCGGTGTGGCGCCGAGGATTTCGCCGCCTCTGGTGTCGGCTATGACCCACTTGGTATGCCGGAGTCCGCCGATGGTGGAGCTCCGTCGCGATCGGGGCTTCCACCGCTGCCATCGGCTCGTCCACGCCCAGGCCCTTCCACCATCCTGACCACACAACTTCGGGCGTTGAGATGTGGAGCCACGGCTCCCGAACGCATCATCAGCTGGTCGCTGGGTACTGACTGACTGTTACGTGCAGTACCGATCTACGAGTGTGTGCATGGCTCACCAATTGTTCCGACGCGCCGGCATCGATCGAGGGGCAGCGCGGCTGGCCACAGCGTCCGCGTGGGTCCGCTTGCGGCTTTGCGCCAGCGGGGCGGGTACTCATTGAGAGCGACGCTGGTACGGGCGCGAGTGACGGAACTCCCGATGTCCGCCACCCGATCGCCCGTCTTTGCAGCGCCGGGATCGCGGCCAGTGACACCGTACATTGCAGAGTGGGATCGCAGCGTTGCAGGACATGTCTCGCAGTGGTCGGCCACCGGAGATCGACGAGATCGAGGCGGTGGTGGCGACCCTGGCCGATGACGGGCGACCACCGGCGCATCTGGGCGTGACGCATGGGAGGCCAAGATCCGCGACGTCGTCGGCCCGGTACTGCAGCAGGAACAGCCGTCGGGTGAGACTCTTGCCCGAACCCGACATTGCCGGTCTCGTTCCAGCTCGCCGTTGGCGCCCGCAACACCCCTGTTCATCGCCGGTGCGCCGAGGTCGACACCGAGGTCCGGCAGGTCGTCCTCGTGCACACAGTAGTTGTGGGGCTCGGCGGCAGCGCCTGCACCGACGGTGGCGCAGGTCTGCTGCAGGGGCTCGGGATCCGGCTGCGTGACACCGCGGGCGCAGAGCTCGTGCCCGGTGGCGCGGCCCTGCGTGATCTGTGCACTCTCGACCTCGCCGGCAGCCATCCCGGGCTGGCCACCGCGGAGCTGGTGCTGGCCTGCGATGTCGACAACCCGCTCCTCGGGCCGGACGGTGCAGCTGCGATCTATGGGCCGCAGAAGGGTGCCAATCCGGACCAGGTCGCGGCGCTGGAGGTGGGGCTAGCGCGGTGGGCCTCCGTGGTGTCCGAGGCTCTCGGCGACGCGGTGGACCCCGCTACGGCGGGTGCGGGCGCCGCAGGCGGGACCGGTTTCGCGGCGTTCGCTGTGCTGGGTGCACGTCTGCGTCCGGGGATCGAGGTGCTGCTCGGGATGCTCGGTATCGACGACCGCGTCGCTCGAGCCGACCTCGTGATCACCGGCGAAGGCGCCCTCGATGCCCAGACGTTGCGCGGCAAGGGACCTGCCGGTGTCGCGGTGGCTGCCGCTCGCCACGGCCGTCCCACCGTCGCGGTCGCCGGCCGCATCGAGCTGGGGGTCTCGGAGCTGGCCCGTGCCGGGTTCACCGGTGGCTACGCGCTCGCCGATCTCGAGCCCGACCCGCAGCGCTGCATCTCCGACGCCGCCCGCTTGCTGGAGGATGTCGGTGCCCGGCTGATCATGGACTGGCTCCGCGGTGAGACCGTCCGGGCCACCGCACGGCCGAGCATCCGACCAGTTGACGCGCGTCGATGACTTCCCGTGATTCCGCTGATCCGAGGTCGGGTCTGGTCAGCCGAGATGCTCTGGGTGCGGTTGGCGAGCCGACTCGCGCCGACATGATGCGGTAGGGCCGGGAGGCCGATCACCTCGATGGCCGGCATGTCTCGATTGAAGGGGTGCGCAGTGGGGAGCAAGAAGGGGGAGCAGGGCCTTGCACTCAACGCGCGAACTAGCGTCCGACTGTGCGCTCGGGAAACGTCGACAGGCCCAGGTGTCATCGCGGGGAGGCGTGTCCGAGGCGACAGCTTGGCCGGCTTGCCGCACAGAGTCTGGTTGTGATCAATCGTTTGGCGGTTGTGGAGGTGCCGCCGCCAATCCGCGTAGAATTGCGTCGATTCCAAACAGGAACGCCTTTGCGGAGTCCACGACCTGGGTGGGCTTGTCGTTGACGATCTGTGCCCGGACCAGTTCGGCCAGGTTCTGCTCCTCGGCCACGAATCCCAGTACATAGTGGACGACCGTTCGGGCCGCCCATTGGGCTTCTCGTGGCGCGAACCGGTCGGCGAACAGACGGTGCAATTCCCGGGTCGGCGCCAGCAGGTCGGGGCGGAAGGCCTGGACGAAGGAGACGACCTCGGCGCCGTCGCGAACCCGCAGCAGCGCCGCACGCAGGTCCAGGGCTGCGGTGCGCGCGTCGGTGGCGGAGAGCGGCACCTCATCGAGGATGCGGGTCGCGACAGCGGCGAGCATCTCCTGCTTGTTGGCGACGTGGTAGTAGAGCGCGCCGGGCTGTACGCCCAGGTCCTGGGCCAACCGCCGCATGGACAGGGCGCTCAACCCTCGCTCGCAGAGCGCGGTGTACGCGCTGTCGACGATCTGCGCCCGGGTCAGCCTCACGTGTGCAGTGTGCCCTTCATTGGCTGTCGGGACTTGCTGGACCCGGCCGCTTCTGCCTAGTGTTTGAACGGTGTTCAAAGACGTTGATGATCTGGCCTCCCGCCAACTCGCCGGCAGCATGCTCGACCGCGACGCGGCCCGATCCGTGCTGGAGACTCCGGACGAGGACGTACTGGCGCTGATCACCGCGGCCGGCCGGGTCCGCCGCGCCCACTTCGGCAATTGGGTCAAGGTCAACTACCTGGTCAACCTCAAGTCGGGCCTGTGCCCCGAGGACTGCACCTACTGCTCGCAGCGCCTCGGTTCGTCTGCGCCGATCCTCACGTACTCCTGGCTCTCGGCGGAGGAGACCGTCCGGCAGGCAACGGCCGGTATCGAGGGTGGTGCCTCTCGCGTCTGTCTGGTCGCGAGCGGCCGCGGCCCGGGCGAGCGGGATGTCGACCGCGTCGCCGGCGTGGTCGAGGCGGTGAAGTCTGCGCACCCGGGCGTGGAGGTGTGCGCCTGCCTCGGCATCCTGCGTGACGGCCAGGCCGAGCGACTTCGCGCGGCCGGTGTCGATGCCTACAACCACAACCTCAACACCAGCGAATCCCGGTATGCCGAGATCTGCTCGACGCACGGATACGACGACCGGGTCGCGACCGTCGAGAAGGCCAAGGCGGCCGGACTCTCCCCCTGCTCAGGCTTGATCGTCGGCATGGGCGAGACCGACGAGGAACTGATCGACGCTCTCTTCGCCCTGCGCGCGCTGGGCAGCGACTCGATCCCGATCAACTTCCTGATGCCGTTCGACGGCACACCCCTGGCCGACACCTGGCTGCTGACCCCGCTGCGGGCACTGCGGATCCTCGCGCTCGCGCGGCTGGCCTGCCCGGCGAGCGAGATCCGGATGGCGGGCGGGCGGGAGATGCATCTGCGCTCGCTGCAGACCCTCGCGCTGCATGTGGCCAACTCGCTGTTCCTCGGTGACTACCTGACCAGCGAGGGTCAGGCCGCGGCGGCCGATCTGGCCATGATCGCCGATGCCGGGTTCCAAGTGCTCGGCACCGACCCGGATCGGGGCCGCGCACCCGCCGTGATCAGGCTGCGCGGCGCCGGAACGCCGCAGGCTCCGAACGCGTGAAGGGGTTGATCGAGCGCGATCGCGGGCTGTTGTGGCACCCGTACGCGGCATTGGACGGCCCGGCACCTTACGCGGTGCGCTCGGCGTCCGGGACGCGACTGCAGTTGGAGTCGGTCGAGGGGTCCCGCTTCGATGTGCTCGACGCCATGAGTTCGTGGTGGTGCGCGATCCACGGGTACCGACACCCGGCGCTCGACGCTGCTGTGCACGAACAGGTCGACCGGTTCAGCCATGTGATGTTCGGCGGGCTGACCCACGAACCCGCCATCTGTCTTGCGGAGGACCTGGTCGCGCTCGCCCCGGGCCCGTTGCAGCACGTGTTCCTTGCTGACTCCGGTTCCGTGGCGGTCGAGGTCGCGCTCAAGCTCGCCGTGCAGTTCCAGGCCGCGACCGGGCACCCGCGGCGACGGCGGTTCGTCGCACTCCGTGGCGGATACCACGGCGACACGACTGGTGCGATGAGCGTGTGCGACCCGGTCGACGGTATGCACGCGCTGTTCCCCGGGCTCGTCGCCGATCAGCTGTTCCTGCCCCGCCCTCCGGCCGCACGGACCATCGACGGGGACATCGCCGACAGCACGAACAGTGGCACCGACAGTGGCACGGACATCGACGGCTGGGTCGCCGAGGCCGAACGGCTCGTCGCCGCGCACGCCCCAACGGTGGCGGCGATCATCGTCGAGCCGGTGCTGCAGGGCGCGGGAGGCATGCACGTCTACCCGCCAGGATGTCTGAGGGCGCTGCGCCGGATCGCCGAGCATCACGGCATCATGCTGATCGCTGATGAGATCGCGACGGGGTTCGGCCGCACCGGCAGACCGTTCGCCGTCGACCACGCCGGCGTCGCGCCAGACATTCTGTGTGTGGGCAAGGCGTTGACCGGCGGCTACCTCACCCTCGCCGCCGTGCTGTGCACTGCGGCCGTCGGACGTGCGATCACCACCTCCCCGCATCGGGCACTGCTGCACGGGCCCACGTTCATGGGCAATCCGCTGGCCTGTGCGGTCGCGTCGGCGTCGGTGGCACTTCTGCCCGGCTACGCAGACCGCGTCACCGTGATCGGTCGCGAGCTGGCTGCCGCGCTCGCCCCTGCCACCGGCCTCGCGTCGGTACGCGACGTGCGGGTGTTGGGTGGCGTCGGTGTCGTGCAGCTCACCGGCCCGGTCGATGTGCCGGCGGTGACCCGTGCCGCGCTCGACCGCGGGGTCTGGATACGTCCCTTCCGCGATCTCGTCTACACCATGCCGCCCTTCGTCTGCGGAACCGACGAGATCACCGCCATCGCCACGGCCATCACCGGAGCCGTCGCGCAGGTGCACGGCTGATGGACCCGATGCACGCATGGCTCGCGGCCGCAGCAGCCGAGCGGACCCACACCGGCCTGATCCGCAGCACCGACATCCACCGCAATCCACGGTTCCGGGCCGGATCACTTGACCTCGCATCCAACGACTACCTCGGGCTCAGCAGCGATCCACGGCTGCGAGCAGCCGCAATCGTTGCCGTTGAGCGCTATGGCGCCGGAGCCGGCGCATCGCGGGTCGTCACGGGCACGACCGAGTGCCACGCCGAGTTGGAGACCCAGCTGGCACGCCTCACCGGGCAGCCCGCCTGCCTGGTGTTCTCCAGCGGCTACGCCGCCAACATCGGGCTGCTCACCGCGCTCGGTGATCCGGACACGCTGCTGGTGTCCGACGCGCACGCCCACGCGTCGCTGATCGACGGTGCCCGGCTGTCCCGATCTCCCGTGGCGATCTGCCCGCACGCCGATCTGGTGGCGCTGGAGCGGCTGCTGCGCGAGCGAGCACAGCCGCGGGCTGTCGTGGTCGTCGAATCCCTCTACTCGGTGCTCGGCGACGCGACCGACCTGCGCCGCACCGCCGCACTGTGTGCCCGCCACGACGCGCTGCTGGTGGTGGACGAGGCGCACGGCATCGGCGTCGCCGGCGACGGGCGGGGCGCGGTGCACGCGGCCGGATTGGCCGGCGCCCCGCACGTCACCATGACCGCCACACTGTCCAAGGCGCTCGGCGCGCAGGGCGGCGCGGTGCTGGGCCCCCCGCTGCTGCGTGAGCACCTGGTCAACACCGCCCGCACCTTCATCTTCGATACCGCGCTCGCGCCCGCGGCCGCCGCAGCAGCGGCCGCGGCCTGCCGGCTCATCGCCGCCGAACCGGCACGGGTGGCCGACCTGCACCGCATCGCCGCGGTGATCGCGGAGGCCGCCGGGGTACCGCGTGCCCCGGGCGCCGTGCAATCGATCCCCGCGACCTCAGCGGCTCAGGCCGCCGCCGCGACCGCCCGGCTGGGCGACGACGGGATCGTCGTCGGCTGCTTCCGCCCACCGAGCGTGCCCGACGGCATCTCCCGGCTACGCCTGGTCGCACGGGCAGGCATCGACCCCGAACGGGCCGCACACGCTGCCCGCCTCGCGGCTCGCCGGGCGCGTGCGGAGGGTCCGGCGTGACGGTGCTCGTGGTGACCGGCACCGACACCGGCGTCGGGAAGACCCTGACCACAGCAGCCCTCACCGCGACACTGACCGCCCGGGGCGACACCGTCGCGGTCTACAAACCGGTCCAGGCCGGGACCGAGAACGGGGAGGGCGACACCGATGTCATCCGGCGGCTGACCGGCTGCGTCTCCGTCTGCGAGGGCATCCGCCTCGTCCACCCGATGGCACCCGTCGCAGCTGCCACCCGTTCCGGAGCGCGGCTGCCGGGACTGCAGACCCACCGCGAGACGATCCGGCAGCTATCCGAGCACCACGACCACGTACTCATCGAGGGCTCAGGCGGGCTACTCGTCGCCCTCAACGAGGATGGGCACACCCTCGCCGACCTCGCCGTCACGATATCCGCCGCCACCATCGTGGTCTGCCGCAGCAGCCTGGGCACGCTCAACCACACCGCTCTGACCATCGAGGCCCTCACCCGACGGCAGATCACGATCGCCGGACTCGTCATCGGAGCATGGCCACGACATCCCACAGAAGTCGAACTCGGCAACCTGAACCACCTTTCCGGACTCACAACACCGCTGGTCGGGACCATTCCCGAAGCGGCGGGACACCTTCCCGGGAACCAATTCCGGCGACTCGCCCCGAACTGGTTCTCAACGCTCCCGACATTCTGGCGATCATGAGGTGCGGGGCCCCAGACAGACGACTTGGAAACCAGGAAGGACGCGGCCGGCTGTCGCGGCACTGCGCCGTCGTCGAGTCGGGCCCGTCGGCATCGGTGCGAGCCGATGTCGGAGGCGGGGTGCAGGGCGCCGGTCTATCCGCAGGAGCCGCCGGTCGGCTGGTCGCCATGGTTGGGGCGAGGCGGCAGGATCCGAGCATGGACGTTGAGGTGCTCGTGGTCGCGAACGGTCCGCATGCGGCGGGAGCATTGGCGCTCGTGCAGGACGCGATCCGCGGACCCGGCCTACTCGGCCTCGCCGCACGACCTACGGGGAATGATCGTGGGCTCGAAGGTCAACTGCGCCGACCGGCTGGGGCTCTCGATGATGAGTTCGGCTGCTCGTCGTCCCATCCGGTACGCCGGTTGGGCGATGACCGTGATGCCGAGAGCGGGGCCCAGGCGAAGTCGTCCAACGTCAGGAACCCGACGTCGTCCGGCACGGCGAGCGCCGCGTGGACGGCGAGCGTGCGGCGGCCGGTGAGGCAGGCGATGGCGTCCAGAGTGGGGCGGCGCACCAACAGCGCTCCCACGACATCACCCGCCTGATCGTCGGTCTCGACCGAGGCGACCGCCTCGTCGGGCAGTGGCAGGCCGACGTCGGCGAGCCCCTGCCGCAGCCCCGCGCTCGAGCTGGGACTGCCGCGTCCCGGACACGATCACGCCCACCGACCGTCGCCCGCAGGCGATCAGGTGCTCCGCTGTCAGCCGGCCGGACGCCGCGTTGTCGAGTGTGACCGAGTGCAGGCCGGGCGGAGGATCCTGCAGCGAGCGCGCGACGATGACACAGGGAGTGCCCCGCCTGCCATCCGGCGGGTCCTGTTATCGGTGGACTCGCCGCTGGTGACTCGACCTCGGCGATGTCGTCGCTGGTCGCATCGATCCGGGCGAGCATCGTGGCCAGCAGGAACCGGTGATGGGGGGTGAAGGTCCCGACGAACGCCCCTTCCAGCAGTGTCACCTTCGCTCGCATCCGACCCCGCGCCAGCTGCCATCATCTCCCGCCCGGAGACCGCGGCTGCTCGCCGAGCGGAACGAGGGCTGACCCGTCCGAGGGACCGCCCGCGGTAGCGGCTTCGGGGTGGAGGAGTTCGACGACGGCTACGCCGCGTTCCGAGAGGTCGAACGCGCTGTCCGCGAGCAGACGACGGACGGGTGGCGGCACGTGTTCGAGACCGAGGTGAAGCAGCGCAGGCGAACGCACGGTCGCGCGGACCACGCGGCGACACAACACGACGATGGGGATCCCGGCTGAGCCGGCGGGGGCCGGCCGCTACCGCGCCGAGAGTCCGCGTCCGTAGAGGGCGGTGAGCAGGGCCGAGCTGGTCAGGCGGCGGGCGCGTCCGGTCCAGCGAT
>NZ_JBHSIR010000053.1:0-9346 GCF_042653605.1 Pseudonocardia sp. GCM10023141 | reverse complement strand
AGCCCACACCTAGTTCGCCAGAACACCCCGTTGATCACCATGCGGTGATCTGCCCACCGGCCGCCTCTGGCTCGAGTCTGAGGTGGGAGCAACGGCGCCAACCGCGCCCACTCCTCATCAGTCAGGTCGTGACGATCGAGCACCCGCTCGGTCTACCGCATCCACCGATCAAGATCCACGGGACACGCTCTAGCCCGGCGTCGAACCGGACGCGATCGAGCGCGACGTGCGCACCGGCACCCGGCCGTCGGCAGATCAACGCCTGACAACGATCCGGACCGTCTGCGACCTGACCTTGACCCCGGTTTCCCCGCGACCGTCGGGAGGCGGTGACATGACCAGGTTCCTTGCGCGTGCTCGTCGCCGGTGTGAAGGCGTCAAAGCGCCACTGCGACCGTCCTCGATCCACCGGGCTTCTTCAGCCGCTCCTGTGTCGGGTCCTTGACACGATCTGCATCCGCAGCTGTAGTATTGGTTGCAGCGGCACGACATGAACGCCACAGGGACGGCGACCGGTCGAGACGAGCGGAGGCTGAACATCAGGACAACCCCCGAGCATCTGGATCTTCATCGATGACCTGGTAGACGCGGGGCCCGGCCGATACGGCCGGGCCCCGCATTCATGCTTGCGACACCAACCAGCAGTGAGGCGCGAACCGAGTGGGAAGAGGATGCGCATGGGACTAGGGCAGCTCGACGATGATGACTACCCGGCGGTCACCATGGGACAGGCCGCTGAACTTCTCGAGGTGCAGCCGGCGTTCCTGCGCAGTCTCGACGCTGCCGGGGTGCTCCGACCCCAGCGGTCCGCCGGTGGTCACCGTCGTTATTCCCGCCGCCAGCTCGAGCTGGCGGCCCGCTTGCGGGAGTTGTTCGACCAGGGCATGACTCTCGACGCCGCCGCCCGGATCGTTGGGTTGCAAGACGAACTCGACACCGCCCGCGCCCGCATCGCCACACTCGAAACACCTTCGGAGTCGCAGCCTTGAGCTGTGGCACGGCGGCGACCTCGCCGTCGGGCCGGTTCGGATCGTTGCCGGATGCGTTTGCCGACCCCTGGGGTGAGTCGCCTCGGACGACCGGGAAACAGCAGTAGACGGTGAGGAGACACTGCGGCGAGGCCGTCGCCGCTCGGCAGCACCCGCGTTGTGTCACCCACCATGGCTGAGCGCGTTCCGTCAACGGTGGCTCGATCACGCTTCAGCGCGTCGGGTGCCGGAGCTGAACAGGCGGCGGCGATCTCGACCCGCACGCCTACTGGAGATCGTTGCAGTCCGTGGGCCACGTGGTCGTCAGGTCCGTACAGTCCAGGCGGTGGGTGTCTCGCAGGCCACATGGGCCGATGTGCTGTCCAGGGTGATCGACGAATCGCACCTCGTGACAGGCGAGCAGCTGTCGGCGATGACGAACCGTGCTGTGCAGCCGCTGGGGCTCACCGCCGAGGTTCTGATCGTCGATCTCGCCCAGCACGAGCTGCTCCCCATTCGTCCAGGGCCATCGACCTCCATCGCTGTCGAGGGCACTGTGGCGGGTCGTGCCTTCCAGCTGGGCGAGATCCAGGCGGGGACAGATGAGCGCGGCCGTCGGCAGCTGTGGGTCCCGATGCTGGACGGTACCGATCGTGTGGGTGTCGCGCGGTTCGGGCTCATGCCCGATGTCGTCGACGACCGCGAACTCTGGCGTCGCTGCTGGACGCTGGCGGGGCTGCTGGGTCACATCACGGTTGCCAAGATGCCCTACAGTGAGCGGCTGCGATGGCTGCGTGGGAACGGTCCGCTCACCCCCGCTGCGGAGCTGTTGTGGCAGTTCCTGCCGCCCCGAACGTTCGCCACCGAAGGGCTCGTCGTCACGGCGTTGCTCGAACCGTACGACCGAGTCGCCGGCGATGCGTACGACTACTCGGTCAATACCGACGACGCCTACCTCGCGGTCTTCGATGGCATCGGACACGACCTGCAGGCCGGCCAGACCACGGCGCTGGCCGTGACAGCAGTCCGCCACGGGCGTCGTGAGGGTCTGACCGATCTGGCGGCGTTGGCCACAAGCGCCGACGATCTCCTCATCGCACAGCCTGGGCCGCTGAGGTTCGTCACCGCCGTACTCGCGACCCTCGATACGCGCACGGGGTTGCTTCACTACCTGCTTGCCGGCCATCCGCCGCCGCTGCTGCTGCGCGCCGGGCGCACGATCAAGGAGCTCGGCGTTGCGCCCCGCCCACCGCTGGGAATCCGGCCGGCATCGGTCAGTCAACCGGTGATCGGGCGAGAACAGCTCGAACCCGGCGACAGGATTCTTCTCTATTCCGACGGTGTCACCGAGGCCCGTGACGGCGATGGGGAATTCTTCGGCGAGCAACGTCTGATCGACTTCGCCGAGCGGGTGGAGCTTGACGGGCTCCCTGCGCCGGAGACGCTGCGCAGACTTGCCGCCGCCATTCTCGCCCACCAGCACGGGATGCTCCAGGACGACGCCACCCTGTTGATGGCGGACTGGTCCGCGAATACCCACGAGCGGTTCTTCCCGAGACTCGACCGCATCACGACCCGCGAGTAGCGGGGCCCTTGAGCAGCAGATGGCGGGTCTGGGCGACCATCTCCAGGTGGGAGCTCCTCGGTGGCGATGTCGAGCATCATGCTGCGTCGCTGCTCGTCGGGCTCGTTCCAGCCCTGGGTGAAGTAGCGCATTGCCGCTGCGAGCTCGCCGTTGGGGCCGCCGAACTGCTCGAGCAGCATCTTCGCGAACGCGGGGTTCGGCTCGTCGACACTGACCTTTGACCACTGCGCCGATTCGACACGCTGTGCATCGGCCTCGCCCTGGTCCTGCTCGCCGGTGCCGCAGCTAGTAGCGACGTTGCAGCACGGCCATCGAGCGGGCGGGGATGCGCAGGCGGGAGGCAGCGGTGGGGTGGCGTCGACGGGTGTTGGCGAGCATTGGGTCGGCGGTGTCGATGACGATCTCCCAGCCCCGTCCGTAGGAGGGGTCGGGCAGGGTGAACGTGGACAGCTGGTGGTGGGCGTTGATGAGCAGCAGGAACGAGTCGTCGGTGATCCGTCCGCCCAGCTGGTCACGATCGGGGATGCCCTCTCCGTTGAGGAACACGGCGAGGCTGCTGGTGTGCTCACCGGTCCAGTCGTCATCGGTCATCTGCTGTCCGTCGGGACGCAGCCAGGCGATGTCGTCGATGTTGGAGCCGGCGATGGGGCGACCTTGGAAGAAGCGTTGCCTGCGGAAGACCGGGTGCGCCGTGCGCAGGGCGGTGAGTCGGGTGACGAACTCGGTGAGCACGTCGTTGCCGCGTGCTTCGGCCCAGTCGACCCAGCTCAGTTCGTTGTCCTGGCAGTAGACGTTGTTGTTGCCCTGCTGGGTGCGCCCGAGCTCGTCGCCGTGGGCGATCATCGGGACCCCTTGGGAGAGCAGCAGGGTAGCGATGATGTTGCGCTTCTGGCGCTCGCGCAACGCGATGACGTCATCGTCGTCGGTGGGGCCCTCGACGCCGCAGTTCCATGAGCGGTTGTGGCTCTCGCCGTCGTTGTTGCCCTCGCCGTTGGCGTCGTTGTGCTTGTCGTTGTAGGAGACGAGGTCGGCCAGGGTGAAGCCGTCGTGGGCGGTCACGAAGTTGATCGAGGCGATGGGTCGGCGGTTGTCGGCCTCGTAGAGGTCTGACGAGCCGGTGAAGCGTGCGGCGAACTCGCCGAGGCTCGAGGGTTCGCCGCGCCAGAAGTCGCGGACGGTGTCGCGGTACTTGCCGTTCCACTCCGTCCACAGCGGTGGGAATCCGCCGACCTGGTAGCCGCCGTCGCCGACGTCCCAAGGTTCGGCGATGAGCTTGACCTGGCTGACGATCGGATCCTGGTTGACCAGGTCGAAGAATGCGGAGAGGCGGTCGACGTCGTGGAACTCGCGGGCGAGGGAGGAGGCGAGGTCGAAACGGAAGCCGTCGACGTGCATCTCGGTGACCCAGTACCGCAGTGAGTCCATGATGAGGCGCAGGGATTCGTGGTGGCGGACGTTGAGGCTGTTTCCGGTGCCGGTGGTGTCGTAGTAGTGCTGTTCGTCGCCGTCGACGAGGCGGTAGTAGGCCTGGTTGTCGATGCCGCGGAACGACAGTGTCGGTCCGAGGTGGTTGCCTTCGGCGGTGTGGTTGTAGACGACGTCGAGGATGACCTCGATGCCGGCCCGGTGCAGCGACCGGACCATGGTCTTGAACTCCATCACCTGTTCGCCGCGGGTGCCGAAGCAGGCGTAGTCGTTGTGGGGGGCGAAGAAGCCGATGGTGTTGTAGCCCCAGTAGTTTGACAGTTCCTTGTCGGCGAGTGTCGAGTCGTGCACGAACTGATGCACCGGCATCAGCTCGACCGCGGTGACGCCCAGCTCCTGGAAGTGGCGGATCATCGCCGGGTGGGCGATCCCGGCGTAGCTGCCCCGCACGTCCTCGGGGATGTCGGGGTGGCGCATCGTCATGCCCTTGACGTGGGCTTCGTAGATGATGGTCTCGTTGTAGGGGATCCGCAGTGGCCGGTCGTTCGCCCAGTCGAAGAACGGGTTGATCACCACTGATGTCATGGCGTTGGGCCCGGAATCGGCGTCGTTGAACGCGTCCGGGTCATCGAACCGGTAGGAGAACAGCGACTCGTTCCAGGTGATGTGGCCGTCGATCGCCTTGGCGTAGGGGTCGAGGAGGAGTTTGGCGGGGTTGCAGCGGCGTCCCGTCGCGGGGTCGTGGGGGCCGTGCACGCGGTAGCCGTAGCGCTGCCCGGGCGCGATCCTGGGGAGGTAGCCGTGCCAGGTCAGGCCGTTGCGCTCGGGCAGCGGTACGCGCGTCTCGGTGCCGTCATCGCTGAGGAGGCACAGGTCGATCCGTTCGGCGACCTCGGAGAAGATGGAGAAGTTCGTGCCACCACCGTCGTAGGTGGCTCCCAGCGGGTAGGGCGAACCGGGCCAGATGTGCACATGTCCTCCGTCATAGCGTTCCATTGGATCGTGGTCACGGTCACCACCGGTACAGATCTGGCCGGCTGGCACCGTTGTCGTCAGGCGGCGCGCACCGATCCACGGCAACCGGCCGCGTCTCGGACGAGATCGATGATCGTGTTCGGAACGTCGGACTGCGGTGCGTGGCCTGCGCCGGGTAGCAGCCGGAAACGTGCACCCCGGATGCCGAGCAGGTAACGGGGTGTCTGTGCACTGGAGATCAGGTCCATGGTGCCTTGGGCGAGGATCACCGGGCAGGTGATGCGATCGAGGCCCGCGGGGACGTCGGTCAGGATCGCCCAGAACAACAGGCTCCAGTAGCCACGGGCGTCGGCGAAGCCGGCTCGCAATGCCAGCGCTTCGGTCTCGCTGGCGTCCCACGGGTGAGACCGCAACCCGGTGAGCAACATGGTGCGGCCGAGCGGTGTCTGCGACATCGGGCCGATGGCGGGACGGATGGTGCGCATGATGATGCGGGCCATGCTCATCGCGGCGCCCTGGAGGATGCGCTCCGGCGGTAGGTTCAGCCCGGACGGCGCGATCGCGACGACGGAGAGCGCGCGGCCCCGCACCGCCAGCTCCAGCGCAATTCGGGCGCCGAGCGAGTCGCCGAGCACGTGGACGTCACCGATCCCGAGCGCGTCGAGGTCGCGTTCGATCGCATCGGTCACCGCGGCAACAGTGGGACGGCCCATGATCGGGGCAGAGCGTCCGTGTCCGGGGAGGTCGACTGCCACGACGTCGAACTCGTCCTCGAGCCTGCTGCGCAGGGCGGCGAAGTCGTCGCGGGTGGTGCCGATCCCGTGTACCAACAGCAGCGGTTCGCCGGATCCGCCCCGATCCCAGGCGAGTTGGAGGCGGGTCGGCGCTGCATTGGGATGCGCGGTCGCGGGGGAAGGCGGTGCGGCACAGGAGGCCATGGATCGGTCCTTCGGGTTGCAGGTGGGGTCATGTCGTTGGTGCTGCGGCCGCCAACAGCCGCCGGCGCAAGGGGTCCGGACCCGCAACGAACGAGTGGTGTTTCGAGCAGAATGCTGCCCAACAGATCGAGCAGGAGTCAGGACAGTCGGTGTGGGGCGAGCGCGGCGAAGGGTTCGCAGCACGGTGGTGGCGCCGGGCATTGTCGCGGCCCGCAACGGCATGGACTCTCCCTGACTCAGTACGCCGCTGGCGATCAGCACGATGCGTTCGGTCAGCTCCGGGAAGGTCAGCTGCTGTCCATGCAGGGGGACCTCGTGCCGGGTCACGGACGCGCGCTGCGGAGTCGAGGTCGACCGGTCGAATACGCACATCGTCATGAACTGGTCTCTCATCGGGGAACGGGGCCGCGCACACAAGGTCGGTGGGCGGACGTGGCCCGAGGTCCGGAGGCCAAGCTTGTTGGTGATACCCCTCGGCGCCGGATCCACGCCTGCCTCGGGAGTGACGCCCGGCACCGCGGTACGAAGCGGCCTTCGGTGCTGGCCGCCGACACCTCGCCGACCGCGAACCGACGGGAGCGGCTGTTGGAATCAGCTCTGGTCGAGGCGGGGGACCATGACTTCGCGGATGATCAGCATCGCTGCGGCGGCCAGCGGGATCGCGACGAGCGCGCCGATGACGCCGAGCAGGGCGGCCCCGAGCAGCACGGCCACGACGGTGACCAGTGCGGGCACCTTGACGACGCCGCCGATGATTTTCGGGGTGAGGAGGTAGTCCTCGACGAGGCGGTAGGCGATGAAGAATCCGGCGGTCGCGATGCCGACCGGGAGTGACACCGTCAGCGCGATCAGGGTGACGACGATGCCGGCGATGGCGGAGCCGATGACCGGTATCAGGTCGAGGAGAGCGACGAACAGCCCGAGCAGAACCGCGTACGGGACTCCGAAGCTCAGCAACCAGATCGTCGTTGCGCCGCCGGCGATGATCGAGATGAGCAGGTTGCCCAGCACGTAGCCGCCGACCTTGGCGAAGATCTCGTCGCCGATCAGTATCACCCGCGGGCGCCGGCTGGCCGGAGCGAGCCGGTAGAGGCCGGCTCGGATGCGGGGGAGGTCAGCGAGGAGGTAGATGGTCAGCACGATCACGACGAGCCCGGACGTGATGGCGCTGAAAACCGCGAGCCCGGCGCCGAGCACCCCGCCTGCCAGCGACGTCACCGACCCGCTGCCCTGGCCGAGCGCGTCCTCGATGCTCTGCTGGATGTGGAACTGGTTGTTGAGCCCGCCCAAGAACGAGTTGCGGTCCTGGAGCGCTCGCAGGTAGGTGGGAACCTGGTTGACGAACTGGGTTGCCTGCTCGACGAGAACCGGGATGGCGAGCGCGAGGAAGCCCCCGATGAGCGCGACGGTCGCGAGGATGACGACGCTGACCGCTGCCCAACGGGGGAGGCGGTGGCGGGCGAGCCACGACACTGCCGGTTCGAGGCCGACCGCGATGAACAATGCGAGCCCGATCAGGACGAGCACGCTGCTGACGGTCACGATCGCGGCGACCACCCCGACGGTAACCGCTACCCCGGCTGTGGCGGCCATACCGATCCAGAACGGCGAGCGGCGATTTAACGGCTCACCTGGTGTTCCCATCGGTGCTGCGTCGGTGCTGATGCGGGCGGCGACGAGCTCGGCATCAGCGACGGGGCCCTCGCTGCTGTCATGGGGCTGGGCGACCAAGTCGTGATGTCCGCCATCAGTCCCCCGATCGGCTCCTTGTTCGTGCGTGAGTTCGTCCAGCTGTTCGTCACGGCCGTGATGCTTGTTCAAGTCAACCTCATAAAGGGTCGGTGCGGCCGCCGGCTCGGCACCGGGCCCGCTGCCGACCGATCGACCGGTCGGCCTCGCGGTGGCTACGGGGCCTGCGTGGCGTTCAGGTCCGGCGTGCCGGGCCGGACTCTTACGGCTCAGCCGGCGAACGGTACGACAGCAGCGATGTCCCCGCTGGACGAGGTGGACCACGACGAGCCGGGCGGCCACTCGCCCGGGTGATCGGCCGCGGCATGGTGCCCGGCGGAGTGCCGAATGTGCGACCTGACGTGTCGTCGGCGTGGTCGCGGGTATCCCGAACCCGGTCGGGCCTCAACGACGTCATTTGTGCCGCGATCGTTTCCCGCCGGCCGAATCCATGATCAGGAAGGCACGCGATGAGCACCGATCCGAGTTCCATCGGCTACACCGTCCCCGGTATGGAGGGGAAGGACGCCGCAACAGTCATCGACCTCCTGCAGGACCGTCTCAACGCGTTGAACGATCTCGCTCTCACGCTCAAGCATGTGCATTGGAATGTGGTCGGCCCGAACTTCATCGCGGTGCACACCATGCTGGACCCGCAGGTCGAGAGCGTCCGCGCGATGGTGGACGACACCGCGGAGCGCATCGCCACCCTCGGCGGATCTCCGACGGGCACGCCGGGGGCGCTGGTGTCGCAGCGCAGCTGGGACGACTACTCGGTCGGACGGGCCGACGCGATCGCCCACCTCGGTGCACTCGACGTGGTCTACACGGGTGTCATCGGTGATCACCGGGCCGCGATCGCCCGGACCGAGGATCCGGACCCGGTCACCCAAGACCTGTTGATCGCCCAGTCCGGTGAGCTCGAGCAGTTCCAGTGGTTCGTCCGCGCGCACCTCGAGCGTTCCGACGGGACGCTGCGTTCCGCGGGGGCGACCACCGAGGAGAAGGCCGCCACGCAGGCGTCCGGCTGATGTCCCTGGAGAGTGCGGTCGAATCGAGTTCCGCCCGCAACTGCTGCTCGACCACGACGGCGGCCTCGGTGGATTCCGTCTGGGCGGTGCTGGCTGACGGGTGGTCGTATCCGACCTGGGTCGTGGGGGCGGCCCGGATGCGTACGGTGAGTGCCGACTGGCCACGGGTGGGCGCGTTCATCGAGCATTCGGTGGGGTGCTGGCCGGTGCTACTCGATGACCGGACCGTGGTCATGACGTGCACACCGGGACGGACACTCACCCTGCGCGGCAAGGCGCGGCCGCTGGGGGAGGTCAACATCGGATTCGAGCTGACCAGCACGTCCGCCGGCGGGTGCACGATCCTCATGACCGAGGACGTGGCGACGGGACCAGGGCTGGCGGTGCCCCGCATGGTGCGAGATCCGTTGATCCGGATGCGGAACATCGAGACGCTGCAACGGTTGCGGCTGCTCGCCGAACGGAACGACAGCTGAGGGTGGTCATCGGTGCCGGAGTCCGGGACGTTGATGCGCCGGGAACAGGACCGCTCGAGGCGATCGAGCGTGCGCAGGCGCTCATCGCCGCGCGGCCCACGCCGCACCACCGCTCGACGATGCCGCGCTCCGCTGAGCTATCTGGCCGAGCGTCCGCGTCCGTAGAGGGCGGTGAGCAGGGCCGAGCTGGTCAGGCGGCGGGCGCGTCCGGTCCAGCGAT
>NZ_JBHSIR010000052.1:0-7779 GCF_042653605.1 Pseudonocardia sp. GCM10023141 | reverse complement strand
TCGACTTCCCCTGTGATAGGTTAACTAAATTAGTCATCCGTGGCTTACACGGAAATCGTGACAGGCCCCCTTCCGGCGGATCCAGTAGATCATCCGCCACCAGGCATACCAGCCCAGGTAGGCGAAGGTCTGCTTGGCCTGTTTGATCTTGTGCATCACCCCGGCCAGCGCTTGTTCGGACGAGATGGTGAGCACGACCTGACGGCCGTCGCCCCGGCGCCGCCCGCATCGATGGGGGTGATGTGGGTCTTCTCCGCCGAGAGGGTCATCTTCAACTCCTGGCCCAACAACTCGCCGATCTCGGCTCGCAGCGTCTCGGCGTCGGACTGGGTGCCGTGCACGAGCACGACGAAGTCGTCAGCACCGAACCGCTTCTGCGGCTCAGTCCTTGCCCATCGGTGCAGCTTGCACTGATGATCGAGTACTCGACGCTCCGCCCGATACAAGGCCAGCTCGTCGATGGCGCCGCTATTCAACGGCTCTTCGTCACCACGCTCACTGCTGATCACGCTGCCGCCCTTCCCCATGCACGCAGCTCTCCTGCGCTCGGAGTGCTACGGCGGCTCCGCCATGACCCGATACCCACAGCGGGCGTCACGCCTGCCCACCTGAGCCGCAGGATGCGGATCGGGGAGGGCGGCACCGGGTCGTCTCCCACGTTCACTGATGTCCGTTTCGACGGTGTCGGCGTCCAGCTATACCCCGGCGGCATCGCCGCGGACCGCACATCGCAGTCTTGGTCCGGGCCTCCCGCCGCCCAGATCACACAGACGACGAGATCGGGCAGATCAAACCCCACGACCTGCCCAGCACCACAGAGCGATCCAACCACCAGATCTCAGATCGCTGACGACTAACGGAGTGGCTGTAGCACTCTGATCTGGCCCCACTGTTCTTCTCTGATCTGGCCCCACCTGCGGCCTCGTCCGGACCGGGTGTTGGCCGATAAGGCGTACTCGTCGCGGGCCAACCCGGGGCGCTACGACAAGCTGGCCCTGCGCTATGCCACTACCGTCCAGTTCACCGCGATCGGTTTCTGGCTCCACCAATGAGGAACACGCACTCGTTGTGTGACGCCGGGACGATCCCTCAGCCTCGATGTACGACCCGGTGAGCCATTCGCATCACCTCTTGCCCCATGTCCGGGGCGATCAGCCGGAGAGCACCGACGTAGACCACACCGAGCACGATCGCCTCCCCCACAACCAGGGCCAGGCCGGTCGCCGTGGGGTGTTGATCGGCATGCAGCCACAGGCGTTCCGCCACGGTTACGACGCCAACGGCCAGCACTCCTGCCACCGTCGGCGGCAACAGTCGACGTGTCAGTTCACCGGCCGTGACACCCACCACACCGCGGACCAGCCACAGCCCGACGACACCGACCGAGAGAGCAGCTCCGGACATTGCGAGGCCCACACCGAACAGGCCGAAGCGTACGAGCGGCAGAAGTAACCCCAACCCGCTCACCAGCCCGACCGCTGTCATCCAGTTGAGCCGCCGTGACCGACCACTTCCCTTGATCGCCTCTGCGGTGACGGCACTCAGTGCCTGGCCGAGCCCGAATCCGGCCATCGCGGTGAGCGCGATTCCCGCGCCCCGCCATCGTTCACCGAGCAGGAGCACCGCAATCGCCTCACCGGAGGCGACGAGCAGACCCGCAACGGGCACGGCAGCGAACCAGATCCACGTGATGGCCCTCAGGAAGGCGGCCTTGAGCCGCCGCGGATCGTTCGAGATCCTGGAGAAGGCGGGAAACAGGACAAACCCGCCTGCCTGCACCACGAGTGCCCCCGGCAACACCGCGATGCGCCTGCCGTACCGGTACTGCCCGAGTGCAGCCGTATCGAGGACTCGCCCGACGAGCACGAGCTCGGCGATGTCGCGAACTCTCTCGACGACGGATCCGAGCAACATCGGAAACGCGAATCGCGCCATCTCACGCCACAGTCGCAACGAGGGACGTCCCTTTCCCGGCCGCCATCCCGCCAGCGCCCAGCTGGCCGTCACCCAGACCGCCATCTGGGCGTAGGAACCGATGACCAGCGACCACACCCCGAACCCGGATGCGGCAAAGACCACCGCTACGACGGCGAAGGTCAGCGACGTCGCCGGATCGATGATCAGGCGGCGTCGAAAGTCGAAGCGGCGTTGCATCAGCGCGTCCGGGACGTTGGTGAAACTGTGCATGATCATCGTTCCCGCGCTGACGGCGGCGACCGCGCCTGCCACGGCATCACCGAACACAGCACCTACGAGTGGCGCCGCAGCCAGTGCCGCAAGGCTCATCAACGCACCCGTGGCGATGGTCGCCCAGAAGACTGTGTCGGCGGCGTCGTCCAAGCCGTCGTCACCCCGCTGGATCAGCGCCTGGGTCAGCGCGCCTTCCGCGAAGGTGGCCAGGAACATCGTCAGCACGGTGCCGGCCGCGAACAGGCCCACCTCCACCGGGCTGAGCAGCCGGGCAAGAACGAGTGTCTGGACGATCGTGACGACCTGCACCGTGACCAGTGCCGCCGCCGACATCGCTGCACCGCGACGCAAGATCGCACTGAGTGCACCCACCGCAGGCCGGGGCTTCGGTGCCTCCAGCGGTGCGGGATCCGACGATGCAGAATCGGGCGGAGGTGGGCCGGTCGATGGGTTCACGTCGATCGCAACAGCTTTCGCCGCCTGCGGGCAGCCGAGGCGACGACGCGACTGACCGCCTGCTTCACCGGATGTACGCGACGAAGCACGGCCGGTGCGATGGTGAGACCGGCCACGACCGCCGCCGGACGGGCCGACCGCCGCTGCGCGAACGCCAGTTTCGCCTGCACCCGGGCCATAGCGACATCGCGGTCGAGCAACGCCTTACGCGAGCGACGCATGGCCTGGCCGAACCGGATACGGCGCAGCGTGACGTCGAGAGCGTGCTTCACCTCGGGAGCGTCGATGAGGCCCGTTGCCTGGATGAACGCCCGCATCAGGCTGTCCTCGAACGCATCCACCTGCGCAGGGTCTCGGGAGAACGAGTTGCCACGCAGCCGATAGCGAGCGAGCCGCTCGTTCAGCACCCGGATGTCACAGCCCGCTGCGAGCATGCGCATGAACATCGCCAGGTCCTCGACCTTGGGTGTGTCACACGAGTACCCCCTGCCGACGCGCCACGCCTCGGCCCGGATGGCAGCGGTGTAGTAGATGACCTCACCACCGATGACTTCGACCAGACCGATCGGATGATCGATGTCGGCAGGTTCGGTGATACCGACGGACTGGCGATAGCTGCGGATCTGATCTTCACCATCGGCGTCGTCGAACAAGTAGGCGTCGATCCCGACGACGTCGATGCCGGGGTTCGCATCGAGCACTGCGGCGGTGCGCCTGCAGAACTCCGGCATCAGCAGATCATCACTGTCGAGCACAGCGAAGTACCGGCCCATCGCAGCAGCGGCGGCGGCGTCGATGCCCCCACCGAGCCCCTTGTTCTCCTGCCGGATCAGTCGGATCCGCGGGTCACCGGAATATCGGCCGACGATCCGTGAGACCTCATCGGACATGCCGTTGTCGACGACGATCAATTCCCAGTCGGCAACGGTCTGCGCGAGTACCGACTCGATGGTCGCAGCGAGATAGGGCTCGGTCCGGTACGCCGACGACAAGATGCTGAAGACGGGACGGTCGGCGTCCGCGACGTGCGCTGCGTCATCCATGAGTGGCGAAGGAATCTTCGTTACCAGGCGATGCCGGTGTAGTTCGGCAGATCTCGGCGATCAGCCGCGTCCGGCAGTCGTACGAGATCAACCACGACCTGATCCGAACGGAGATCTTCGACGGCACGGAGGACCTGTGGCTCGCGCGACCCGATCACGCAGATCTCGGCATGGGCCAGCACCGCATCCACGTCGTCGGTGAGCAGTTCGGAGATGTGCGGCAGCCGCTCGTCCAGGTACGCCCGGTTCGCACCGACGAGCCGTGAGAGCGCCACGTTGGGATCGAAGATCTGTACGTGGTAGCCCTTGCCGACGAGTCTCTCGGCAAGCTCCACCAGTGGGCTCTCGCGCAGGTCGTCGGTACCGGCCTTGAACGACAGGCCGAAGATCCCCACGCGCCTACGGCCGAGCGCTGTGATCGTCTCAACGGTGCGGCGCAGATGCGTCTCGTTCGACACCAACACGTTGGACAGCAAGGGAATGTCCAGATCATGACGGCGCGCGGTATGGATGATCGCACGGACGTCCTTGGGCAGGCACGAGCCGCCGAACGCGAAGCCCGGCCGCAAGTAGGCCGGCGAGATGTTCAGCTTGGTGTCGGCGAGGAACACGTCCATCACGGCGTGTGAGTCCAGGCCCTCCGCCGCGCAGACCGCACCGATCTCGTTCGCGAAGGCCACCTTGAGCGCATGGAATCCGTTGTCCACGTACTTGGTCATCTCGGCCACCGCGATGGGGATCTGGAATCGCGGGCCAGGCAGTCCGGCGTAGAGACTCATCACCATCTCGCCGCTACGGTCGTCGCTCTGCCCGACAACGGTCTTCGGCGGATCGAGGAAGTCACGGACGCTGGTGCCCTCGCGAAGGAACTCCGGGTTGACGCACACCCCGAAATCGACGCCGACCGTCTTGCCAGAGCTCTTCTCGAGCAGCGGGATCAGGAGGTTCTCGCAGGTGCCGGGGATCATGGTGCTGCGGTACACAACAACATGCCAGCCGGACTTGGTCGCGAGCGCAGCACCGATCTGTTGACTCGCGCGCTCGAGGTACTCCGTGGAGAGTGCCCCTCCCGGACCGGACGGCGTGCCGACACACACGATGGACACATCTGACTCGTGGACGGCGACAGTGGGATCGTCTCGCACCTGGAGTGCGCCGGTCGCCACCACATCGGCGATGACCTCCCCGATCCGCTCCTCGACGATGGGAGTTCGGCCCTCCGCGATGAAGGCGGTCTTCTGCGGGTTCGCATCGACACCGAGGACGAGGTGCCCGCGGGCCGCCATGCATGCCGCGGAGACACAACCGACATAGCCGAGGCCGAAGACACTCAATCGCAGCATTCCGCCGCGATCCTGCGGCTCGGGTGTGGTCACGCATAGTGGCTCGCAGCGCACTCGGTGTCCGTTACCTGCGGATAGGACCCGATTTTCCGTCGATCTCCGGGCGGTCGTGCACGCACCGGCGACCGGTAACAATTGCGCCGCCCGACCCGACGAAGCGACCGCCAGCAGATCCACTACTGAGGGGTCGGATCGATGCACGTCGCGAGTTCGCCGCGAACGATCGCGGCAGTACTCAGGTTCTACCTCCGGCCGGTACGCCGGTCCATCGAACGGGCAGTGAGCCGTGAGAGCCGCAGGACATGGGCCGTGCGAATCGGTCCCGTCGAGGTCAAGGGCCACCACATCCTGCTGCGCAGCCCGCGTTTCGACGACGCCGCCATGTGGCGAGAGGCGCGGTTGCGGGAACGGGCGCGGATCGAGCCGTGGTGGGCGTCGTCCTCGCTGAGCTGGGATGAACGCCACAGCGATGCGATGTGGGTGACAAGCGTGATCCAGCTTCGCCGGGAGGCCCGCGCAGGCCGGGCGATGCCACTAGTGGTGGAGATCGACGGGCGCGTTGCGGGCCAGCTCAACCTAGAGTGGATCGCCGAGCACACCGCCACGGCCGAGCTGGGCATCTGGGTGGACTCCAGGTGGGCGGGTCAGGGACTCTCCGCCGTCGCGGCCGGAATGATCATCGACTACGCGGTCGAGGAACTCGGACTGCAGCGGCTGATCGCGCCGATCTGCGAAGGCAACGTGGCAGCGGCCTGGGGTGCTGTCCTGATCGGAATGCAGCGAGAGGGCACCATGGCAGGATTCCTCGAGGTCGCCGGGGAGCGCCGGAACCACGACCTCTGGGCCATCACCGCCGACAAGCTCCCCCGGGGCGGGCTCACCGCGGCGATGCGCGCCACAGCGCTGCGGCCTCGTGGAGCCCGGAGCACCGTGCCGCCGCCGACCTGACCAGACGACCCGTTGGAGCCAACGGTGGTCAATCGACGTCCGCATGGGGGCGGTGGCGGAGGAGCCGCCACAGGCCCTTCGTGACCGATGGCGCGACGACGTGCAGGATCGCGAGGTAGACGATGCCGAAGGCGACGACATCGACCAGTATGAGCCCGATACCGGCGGCCATGCCGTAGGTGTCGGACCGCAGGTTGTCCTCGATCATCCACGTGACGATCATCGCCACCGCTGCGGACAGGATCTGCGGGAGGATCGCCCGGCTCATCTCCCCGAGCGAGACGTCGACAATCGACCGGACTAGCGAGAGACCCACCGCGGCAGCGCCCAGTGCGGTGAGCGAGATCGCCAGCCCGACCCCGATCAGGCCGAACGGGATGATCAGCACCAGCAACCCGACGCCCAACCCGAACTCGGCCAGCGTCAACCGATTGATCAAACGGGTACGGCCGCTGCCCTTGATCGCCTCCTCACACACCGACGTGACGGCGTTGCCGAGACCGAGACCGGCCATGGCGACCACCGCGACGCCAGCTCCCCGCCACGGCTCCCCGAGCAGCACAACGACGGCAGACTCGCCCACTGCGAAGAGGAGACCCGATACCGCCGCGGCGAAGACCGTGACCGAGCAGAGAGCCTGCAGGTAGCTGTTGCGCAGGCGGTCCGGATCGTCGGCAACCCGGGAGAATGCCGGGAACAGCGCGGACGCGACGATATCGACGGTGGCGTCGACCGGCACTCGTGCGATGCGCGTCCCGTACCGGTAGAACCCGAGGGCGGTCGTGCTCAGCCCACGGCCAACGACCACGGCCTCGATCATCTGTTGCAGGCGGGAACCGAGGAATCCGATGACGAGCGGCATCCCGAACCCGGCGAGCGTGCGCCACTGCTGCCACGAGGCGCGCCCGCGGCCGGGCCGCCAGTCCGTCAAGCACCAGACCGTCACGACCCATACCAGGTGGGAGACATAGGTCCCGACGACGAGACTCCACACACCGAACCCGAGGGCGGCCAGTGCCACCGAACTGGCCGCGAAGCTGATCGTGATGGCGGGTCCCACCACCAACCGCCGAGCCGCGCTGAACTGCCGCTGCAGAAGCGCCTCTGGCACGTTGGTCAGAGCGTAGAGGAGCAGCGAACCCGAGCAGACCGCGGCGATCATGGCCGCGGTCGGACTGCCGAAGACGACGCCGACCAGCGGAGCGGCCACCAACGCCGCCAGGCTCAGCGCCGTGCCGGTGATCAGCGTGCCCCGGAACACCGTCGCGATCGCGTCATCAAGATCGCGATCGCCGCGATGGACCAGCGCCGCCCGCATGCCCCCCTCTGCGAAGTTCGCCATGAACGCCGTCAGAACCGTGCCTGCGACGAAGACACCGACCTCGGCAGGCGTGAGCAGGCGGGCAAGTACGACCGTTTGCAGCAGGGTTGTGCTCTGCACGAGCACCTGACCGACCGAACCCGCCATCGCGACGCGCTTGATCCGCGTGGTGAGTGTCGTCTCGGCGGCTTCCGGGTCGGGCACCCTCATGATCGCTGGATTCTCCCGACGCTCCGACGAACAGTTCAACGGCGTCGATGCACCGCTCGAAGGACGATTCGATCTCTACACCCACGCCGTTAACATCCCATTAGGACAACGCACGCGAACCACGCCATGCGCGCTCGGCTGCCACCGGCGGCGCGCGGCGCCACGGTCTCCGACGGTGGAGCCGTGTCGAGAAGTACGCCCTAGTGTCGCGTGCCGGAAGTTGGTTGACGGTGGGCTTTCGCGATGATCGTGTCGGCGTCTTTGGTCC
>NZ_JBHSIR010000051.1:0-18825 GCF_042653605.1 Pseudonocardia sp. GCM10023141 | reverse complement strand
CAGTAAGACCAACCCAGGGGTCAACTTTCCGGAGCCGCCAGGGGGTCAAATTTGAGAAATCGTTGACAGGGGACGACGATCTGTGGTTGCGGGTCGCCGAACTGCGGTTCACCGGGCGCCAACCCGAACGCGCCGCTCAGCTGCTGCTGCGGGTGGGCCGCCAGGCCCTGGACAGGGGGGCGTTGGCCACCGCGTCGGCCGTGCTGGGGCGCGGCCGGGAGCTGGCCCGCCCGGGACCGTTGCGGACCGATCTGGGCCGGGCATTGCTCGAGGCGCTCACCAGCGCCGGGGACCTTCAGGCACTCGAGCTGGGCGAGACCGTACTCGCCGAAGCGGAACCCGCCGCGGAGGCCGAGATCTATCTCCTGCTGGCCAGGGCCGCGCTGACCGCCGGCCACACCGACGACGCACGGGCCCATCTCGACCGCATTCCTACCGGCGCCGACGCGGCGCTGGCCGCCCGCGCGGCGGCCGTCGCGGCCCACCTCGCGCTGGCCGAGGTGGGCGTCGACCGCCTGCGCACCGCTGAGCGGCTCGCGGACCATGCCGCGCAGGCGGCCACCGCGGCGAAGCTGCCGGAGGTGGCGTGCGAGGCGTTGGAGGTCCTCGGCCGGTGCGCCAGGGTGACCAGCCTGGCCCGGGCCGAGGAGGCGTTCACCGACGCCCTGCAGATCGCCGAGCGGGCCGGCTCGCAGGTCTGGCGGGTGCGTGCCCTCAACGAGCTCGGCACGATCTCCATGTTCCGCGACGTGCGCCCGGACCGTCTCGAGCAAGCCCGCCATGAGGCCGACCAGGCCGGTGCCGTGGCCACCGCCGCCGGTATCGACGTCAACCTGGCCGCCCTCTACGTCATGCGGGCCGAGTACCCGGCCGCCGTCGAGGCCGCGCAGCGCTGCCACCGGACCGCGAGCGCCTACCGGCTCCCGGTGCTCGCCGCCGCCGAGCTGTTCCATGGCGTCATCGCCACCCACCAGGGCCGCTTCGCCGACATGGCCCGCCACATCAAAGCGGCCGAAGCTTTGGCCGGCGACGATCCCGACATCCTGGTCGGGACGTGGGCGATGTGCCGGGCGATGCGCTCGCTGCTGCAGGAAAACCGGCCACGAGCCCACCACGAGTTCGCGGTGGCCCAGGCCCGCCTGACCGACCGGCCGGCGTTGGCGATCAACCCCAGCGAGGGACCGCGGCTGCTGCTGCGCGCCGTCGACGGCCAAGCCAGTACCGACGAGGTAGCCGACTTCGCGGGCAGCCGCGCCAACGGCTCCCGCTGGACCGATCTCTGGGCCGGCCTGGCCGCCGCGGCGGTCACCGCCGACCCCGACGGGGTCGAGGCCGCCCTGGTCGTCGCAGCCCCGATGCCACTGTTCCGCGCCCTAGGACTGCGGCTGGTCGCCGAGCGCGCCCTGCACGACGGCTGGGGCGATCCGCCGGCCTGGCTGGGCGAGAGCGCCATGTTCTTCACCGACCGACACCCCCGCGTCGCCTCGGCCTGCCGATCGATGCTCCGCCACGCCGGCATGCCCGCGCCGCGAGACCGACGGGTCGACCGCGAGGTACACAGCCGGCTACGCCGGCTCGGGGTCACCGCCCGCGAGGCCGAAGTACTCGAGCTCGTCGGTGAACGGGCCGGCAACCGCGAGATCGCCGCCCGGCTGCACCTCTCGGCCCGCACCGTGGAGAAACACGTCGCCAACCTGCTGCGCAAGACCGGCGCCACCGACCGCGCCGCACTGGTGCTCGCCGCCGAAGATAGGGGCGTAGCACCCATCCGCCCGCCCACCTGAGCAGCCCATCCTCGACCGGACCACCCTCCGATCCGATTCGAGGAACATCATGGCGATCGCCGTTCTGTTCGAACTCCCACCCGGCAGCACCCTGGCCCAGTACGACGCCGCGATGGACGCCGCCGGTGACGCCGCGCTGCACCAACCGGCCCGGCTCTACCACGTCTGCTACCGCACCGACACCGGCTTCGGTGTCCTGGACGTCTGGGACTCCGAGGAGGCGTTCGCCGCGTTCGGGGAGATCCTCGGCCCGGCCAGCGCGAAGGCCGGGATCGCACCCACCCCGCACGTCTACCCGGCCCATCAGATCATCACCCAGACCGGAGAACGCCAGCTCCCCGCCACGGCCGAGGCGCGCTGAGCCGCCCGACCGTCCGTGCCGGGTGACCCAGGTGGTCGCCCGGCACGGCCAACTCCTGCCCCAGCCCCCTTTCGCCACCGGAGTTTTCTGATGTTCAGCTTCGACCACAGCATCACCATCGACCGACCAGTCGCCGAGGTGTTCGCCTACACCACCGACCCGCACAACATCCCGCACTGGCGACCCGACGTCCGGCAGGTCCGCGGCGCGCAGCTACCCCTCACGCCGGGATCCACGTTCTCCGAGATCGTGCAGTTCCTCGGCCGGAAAGAGTTCGGCATGATCGTGCGGGAATGGGTGCCCGACCGGCGGGTGGTGCTGGAGAACCTGACAGGTCCCGGCGTGCGGCCCACCCAACGCCTCGAATTCGCCCCCACCACGACAGGCACCAGGCTCGACATCCACGTCGACGCCGCCACCTCCGGGGTGTTCCGGCTCATGGAACCACTGCTACCGGCGCAACTCCGCAAGAAATGGACTGGCTACCTCGACAACCCTCAAACACATCGTCGAAGGCGAACACGCCGACGCCGCCTAACCGTTATCCGTCACGGCCTCGCGTGGGGCTGGACCTCAGCTGTCCGGGCGGGCGAGAGCGGCTGCAGCGGTACGGAATCTGGCCTCGAGTGCCGGTGAGGACATCTGACCGGCGCGCTGGCAGTGTCGGATCTCGACCAGCAGATCGCGTAGCGCGTCGGTCAGGTGACCGGGTTCGGTGTCGGCGATCGCGGCGTCAGCCTGGTCGATCGCGGCGTCCACCACGGCTATTCCGGAAGTGTCGCGAAGGCGGTCGAGGGCGTAACCGACCAGTTCGAGCGAGCGCTGCCGCCGCCACGGGGTCACGACCGTACCGGCTGACTCCATGACGGGGTGATCGAGCGACCCAGCCAGCGAGACCGGGGGAAGGCTGCGCAGCCCGGACCGCACGCGGGCCAGCAGCTCGGCGAGCGCGAAGGGCTTGGGCAGAAAGTCCTGAGCCCCGTTCTCGAGAGCATCGACGGGGGAGATGTCAGAGGCGGCGGACACGATCAGCACGATGAGATCGGGATCTGCCGCGAGGAGGAATCCAAGGACGTCCAGCCCGTGCATATCGGGCAGATACAGGTCCAGTACGACCAAGTCGGGCGGATGATCCGCGGCCGCAGCCAGCGCGGCAGCACCGGTGGCCACGGTCTGCACCTGGTAGCCCTCGGCCTGCAGCGCCCGTCGTAGCAGGTCGCGGATCCGGGACTCGTCATCGACGACCAGAACGCTCGACACCACCGTCTCACCCAACTCACGCAATCGTCGTTTCCCGGGTGTGCCCGCGCATCGTGTCCCAGGCGGTCGGAACCTGCCGAACCTGCGGTGAGAACACGAGGACAATCCGCGACCAAACCGGCTGCTTGATCTTGCCCGCGCAAGATTGAAGACCCAGCGACGTCAGCTGTCGGTTGATGAGTTGGGCGAGGCGGTGGCGACGCGCCGAAACCCGCGGGTAACAGCGCGGGTGCGGCCCGGACGCGGGGCAGCGGTTCATCCGGGCCGGCGAGCAGACACCCCACCCGCGCTCCCATGATCCAACAGCCGTGACGGCGTGCAGGCCGGGGGCCAGGCTGGAGCACAACGACAGGACGTAGACCGGGGCGGAGTGGAGTCAATGGACAGGGCGCGACGCAACCTGCTGACCGACCCGACGACTTGATGGGCGATGTCGGCGATAGCCCTGCCACGACGCCACCGATTTCGGGCGTCGTCCACAGCCAGGTTGACCTAGCTGGGGGTTGTTCCCGGTGGAGGCCGTGGGGGATGCGCCACCATGAGGGCGGCGTACTCGACGGCCTCCATCGGGCTTGTTACGGATACATGACCGCCCCCTAACGTGTGAGCGATTGAGCCCGCAACAGGCGTCTACTAGCGGGGCGTGACCACCGCGGTGGATCAATACCTGCTCGGGTGATCTCGTTCGGATTCGGCGCCGACTTCCGACCCCATGCACGTCCCGTTCATGTGCTCGGAAGGGACCTTGTCATGCCCAGATCTCGACGTCTTCCTGCGATCGCCGCGGGCGGTGTGCTCGCGCTCGCCGCGGCGGTCGGTTTCGCCGGCCCCGCGGCCGCGAGCGGTGGTGGCGGGTTCACCCTGCAGATCACCTCCGCCACCGGCCTCAACCCGACCACCGAGTCGGTGACCCTGCCGCTGCTGCAGGGCACCCACAACGGCCAGGCCGTGTACTACGTGGTCACCGACGACTCCGACCAGGCCGACGCCGCACGGCGCGGAGTCAACTGGGCCCCCAAGCTCGCCCACGCCCTGGGCACCGCCGCGGTGCAGAACGCGTCCGCTCCGGGTGGGGTGGTGGAGTTCCCGGGCATCGTGGACTTCTCCCCGACCCGCTCGGTCACCCCCGGCCCGGCCGGCAACGAGTTCGGCGGCGGCACCTACGCTCCCGGCGCGGTCGGCGATGCCACCTACAGCCCGCTGATCACCACCGGCGGCGGGATCGTGTTCGAGGCTTCCCAGATCGCCGACAACTCCGGCCAGCACGACTCGATCGTGTCCATCGACAAGCCCAACCACAAGGTCACGCTCAAGACGTTCTTCGGGTTCTGGAACGGGCACCGCACCATCTACCTGCACCTCGACGCCTCCTCCCCGGTCGTGGCCGCCGCGGAGGCCTCCAACTTCGCCCCCAACCTCGACGCCGCACCCGGCCTGGGCTCCAACGACGTGAACACCTCCGCCCGCTCAGCGATCCTGCCGATCGTCAACGGACCGGTCGGCGCGACCAACCCGCAACGCCAGGGCCTGAACTCCGCCCTGCGCGGCGAGGGCGACCCGCTCAACATCAACCAGGACATCCCCGGACAGGGCAACGGCCGCTACTCCCCCGCGTGGGACGTGCACCCGGTGTTCTGGACCCAGGCCGCGATCGACGCCGGACAGCGCCGGCAGCTGGTCTCCGGTAGCGACGTGGCCAGCGCGTTCGGCAACGGCCAGATCACCGGCGGCACCGGCCCGGCCAACCCCAGCCTCGGTGGGTTCCCGGCCGGTGGGTTCATCTCCAACTGCCCCATCGTCGCCGTCGGCTGACCCGCCGCGCCCATCACCAACCGCGATGCGCCCCGAGGGCGGCCGATACCGCCGTCCCGGGGCGCACCCCGAGCGCCGGAGCTATGCCCTTCGTCGTTGCCCATGTGCTTCTTGACGGGTGCGGTCCATCGATTCCGGGCCGTTTCCCGGAGCTCCAGGCGGGCTCGGCCGCGTTGGGCATCAACCCTGATGACGCTCATCGAGTAGTGCTCAGACCTGCTCATTGAAAGTGCCCAGCCAGGGCGACGCGCCGACGGAGGTCCCGTCGACGTGGGCGGGCTCCCTCAACTCTGTGGTCTCTGCTGGAGATCACGAGGTGAGGGAGCCCGCCCGGTCATGCTGGCATGGGAGAGCGTTGTGGAAGCGAGAGCACTTCAGGCGCGGGGTTGGTCGATCTCGGCGATCGCCCGGCACTTGCAGATCAACCGGCGCACGGTGCGCCGCTACCTGTCCGACGACGTTGTGGTGGGGGTGCGGGCCCCGGCCGGGCCGGGCGGGTTCGATCCGTTCGTCGAGTACGCCCGTCAGCGGCTGGTGGATGATCCGCACCTGTGGGCGAGCGCGCTGCATGACGAGCTGGCCGAGCTCGGCTATGGCGGGTCGTATCCGTCGCTGACCCGGGAGTTGCGGGCCCGCGAGCTGCGCCCGCACTGTGAGCCCTGCCAGGTCGCGAAGGGTCGGGACGTGGCGATCATCGCCCATCCGGCCGGGGAGGAAACTCAGTTCGACTGGCTCGAGCTGCCGGATCCGCCCGCGGCCTGGGGGTGGGGCAAGACCGCGCACCTGCTGGTCGGGGCGCTGGCGCACTCGTCGCAGTGGCGTGGAGTGCTCGCCCCGGCCGAAGACCAGCCGCACCTGATCGAGGCCCTCGACGCCGTCGTGCGCCGGCTCGGTGGGTTGACCCGGCGCTGGCGGTTCGACCGGATGGCCACGGTCTGTCATCCCGACTCGGGCCGGTTGACCGCCACGTTCGGGCCGGTGGCGGCGCACTACGCCGTTGGCATCGATATCTGCCCGCCACGACGCGGGAATCGCAAGGGTGTGGTGGAGAAGGCCAACCTGACCGCGGCGCAGCGCTGGTGGCGCACGCTGCCTGATGATCTCTCACCGGCCGCAGCACAGGCCAGCCTGGACCGGTTCTGCGCCCGGGTCGGGGATCGACGTCCCCGCCGCCGGGACGGAGAACGGCTCACCGTCGCCGCACTGGCCGTCGACGAGCCGCTGCGCCCGGTCCCGACCGGCCCCTACCCAGCCCTGCTCACCGCCTCGGCCAAGGTGAGCCCGCAGGGCCTGGTCGCGTTCCGTGGCAACCGCTACTCCGTCGGCCCCGGCCACGTCGGCGCCGTCGTGACGGTCACGCACCGGCTGGGCACTGCGACCCTGGACCTGATCACCGGCGGCGGCGTGGTCCTGGCCCGGCACCGCCGCCTGCCCGACTCCGCGGGCGCCACCGTCCGCCACGACGAGCACGTCGCCGCGCTGGAGCGCAGCGTGCTGGGCGCGTTCACCGACCGCGCACCTTGCAAGCGCAAGCTGCGCCGTCCGCCCTCGCCCGCGGCCCGGGCGGAGGCCGCCCGACTGCGCGGCGATCGGGACCACAACGGGCCCGGTGAGCAGGTGGTCATCGACTTCGCGGACTACGTCGCTGCGGCCGCCGACCGCCAGCGGAACACCAGCGCCCCCACGAGCGCGGAGGTGAGGTCGTGACCGGCAACAGCGAGGCGTTGATCTATCAGCGGCTCCGGGCGCACCTGGCCTACCTCAAGCTCACCGACGCCGCCGAGGCCCTGCCCCGGGTCCTGGACACCGCCCGCAACCAGGGCCTCGGACTGACCGCGGCCCTGGAGCAGCTGATGGCCGTCGAGGTCGGCGCGGTCGAGACCCGCCGCCAGACGGGCCGGCTGCGGTTCGCCTGCTTGCCCGAGCCCTGGACGCTGGACCACTTCGACTTCGCCGCCCAACCCGGCGTCGACGAGGCCCTGGTCCGCGACCTGGCCACCCTGCGGTTCCTCGACGACGCCACCAACGTGCTGCTCATCGGCCCGCCCGGGGTTGGGAAGACGATGCTGGCGATCTGCCTCGCCCGCGCCGCGGTCGACGCCGGGCACCGGGTCTACTTCACCTCCGCCACCGACCTCGCCGCCCGCTGCCACCGCGCCGCGCTGGAGGGCCGCTGGAACACCTGCATGCGCTTCTTCGCCGGCCCACGACTGCTCGTGATCGACGAACTCGGGTATCTCAACGTCCCCGAGGAAGCTGTCGCCGCCCTGTTCCAGGTGATCACCCAACGCCATCTCAAGGGCTCGATCGTGCTGACCACCAACCTCGGGGTCGCGTCTTGGGCATCACGGCTGGGCGACCCGATGGTCACCGCGGCCATGCTCGACCGGCTCCTGCAACGCGCCGTCGTCCTAGGCATCGACGGGCCCTCCTACCGACTGCGCACCCACCAGGCCCGCACCGACACCCTGCGAAAGGCGGTCGGATCATGAACCCGCCCACCACCGAGCACCCCGCCGGCGGTCACAGCGCTGGCTCCACGGGAACTCGGCCCTGCCCCGTCTGCGGCGCCCAGTGGCGACCCACGCCCAGCCAACCCCGGCAGCGCTACTGCAGTCCCCGCTGCCGAGCCGCCGCCTGGCGGCGCCGATCCCAGGGCCGACCCGAGAACGCCATCCCGCCGTCGGTGAACGCCGTGAACGGCGAGCGCGACGTCGCGAACGTCCCGAACGGCGAGCGCGACGTCACGAACGTCCCGAACGGCGAGCGCGACGTCACGAACGACGCGAACGTCCCGAACGGCGCCCGACCCCCATCCGAACCCGGCAGCACGCACACCACCCAGACCTGCCCGCACTGCCGCCAGCCGATCAGCCTGCTCACCCTGATCGTCCCGCCGGCCGCGGCGCACGTCGCCATCCCCGAACCACCGAACCGCCGCACCCTGCGACGCGTCACCTGACTACTTGCCCGACCACGCCGGAACTGGCAGCCTCGACCCGGCCCTCAGCTGAGCACTTTCGCTGAGCAACTCTGGGCACTTTCGGCGAGCGCCATCAACCCGATCACCTCCACCGTTGCCCTGTCATTTATCCGAGGAAGAGGCGGTTTCGCCATGCCCACGATTCTCAAGACCACCGCGCTGCGACTGTTGGCAGTAGCAGCGCTGGCCGCGCCAATCGCGCTGGTCACCGCCGGTCCCGCCGCGGCCGCCCCCGCCGATTCCGAGGTGCTGCCCAGCGCGCTCGCGTTCGACGGCGGCCCCGGCGGGCCGCAAGTCACCTCGCACACGGTCACACTGCCCCTGCACACCGGGATCGGCCCGCACGGGCTGCCGGTGCGCTACATCGTCACCGAGTCCTCCTCCGCCGCCGACGCCGCCGCACACGGGGTGAACTTCGCCCCGAAACTGGCCAACGCGCTGGGCACCGCCGCGGTGCAGCACACCACGGTGGATCGGCTGGGGGCGGTGCACTTCGCCGGCACCGTGGACTTCTCCCCGACCCGCTCGGTCACCCCCGGTTCGGCGCCGAACTACTTCCCGCCCACCGCCTACGCCCCCGGCGCGATCGGCGATTCCGCCTACAGCCCGCTCACCTCCACCGGGGACGGGGTGGTGGTCAACATGCCGCAGATCTCCAACCTGTCCGGGCGCAACGACAGCGTCGTGTCGATCGACGACCTGCACAACACCGTGACCCTGACGCTGTTCGGCGGCTTCTACGACCACCACCCGATCCTCTACATCCGCACCGAGGCCTCCGACCCGCTGCTGGCCGCGATCGAGTCCAGCACGTATGCCCCGAACCTCGCCGCCGCCCCCGGTATCGCCTCCGACGACCCGGCCACCTCAGCACGGGAGGCGATCGTGCCGATCGTGAACGGACCGACCGGGGTGACCAACCCGCAACGCCAGGGCCTCGACTCCGCCCTGGCCGGCGAAGGCGCACCGCTCAACATCATCCAGGAGGAGCCGGGCGGGGCGTCGAGCCAGTTCTACGGCCCGGTCTGGGATGTCACCGCAGGCGTCTGGACCGACCCCGCGATCGCCGCGGGTGCCCGTACCCAGCTGCGCAGCGACGCGGCTGTCGAGCAGCAGGCCCAGGCCGGGAACCTGACCAGTTTCGGGACCGGACCGCGCAACCCGAAGCTCGACCTCAACGCCACCGGGTTCATCTCGCTGTGCCCGGTGATCGCCGTCCTACCGGTGCCTGCCTGACCCCACAACCGGTGGTGAGCCCTCCTCGCTACCTGGCCACTGCAGATCCGACCGGGCCTACCGCGGATGAAGTGGCGAGGTCGCCGTCGGAGTTCTGCTCGCCGGTGCCCGGCACCAGACGAATCCGACGTCGGCGACCGCGGTTGTGGAGGGGATCCAGCCGCGGCCGCCGGCCTGCGCCCGGCCGGGGGCACCCGGTCGCGGGAACACCCTCACGGTAGGACGCGCGGGGAATCCGCGCGCTGCGGACGGCGTCGATCCGGTTAGTGTCGATGGTCGTCTACGGGTCGGGTTCAGGCGCCGCCGGCGGTGACGACCATGTCGGTGACGAACCCGGCGGCCAGACCGGCCAGCACACCCCAGTAGAGCAGCGTGCGGCGCGGCGAGCGCAGCGCGACCCCGGTCAGCTGGATGACGACATACAGGATGGACCCGGCCGCGAGGGTCAGGAACACCACCGAGAGCGGGTCGCTGCTGAACTCGTGCCCGAGCGCGGTACCCAGGAACGTCGGCCCGCCGCCGATCAGACCCATCACGGCGAGGAACCCCCAGCTGGGACGGTCGCCGTCGGCCGCCAAGGGCGCGACGATGCCGAAGCCCTCGGTGGCGTTGTGCAGGGCGAACCCGATCACCAACAGGGTGGCCAGCGCGATCTGCCCTTGTGCGGCGCTGCCCCCGATCGCCAGGCCCTCACCGAAGTTGTGCAGACCGATCCCGACCGCGATCAGCAACGCCAACCGCCGCGCCGGTGACCACGCCGGGCGCGCAGGCACCTCGGTGGCGGCCATCGCCCCCGGACCACCCACAGATCCACCCGCGGTCGCGCTGCTCGGGGGCGCACCGGCGCGGCGGGTCATCCACTGCTCATAGCCGACCAAGCTCAGCAGCCCGACCCCGATCCCGCCCAGGAACAGCGTCCCGTAGCCGAGCACCGGGCCCAGATCGCCGCTGCCGTCACGCAGCGCACCCAGAGCTGTGTCGACGGGTTCCCAGGCGTGGGCGAGCACGTCCCACAGCAGGAACACCAGGATGCCGATCGCGACGGCGTTGAGGAACACCCGCAACCCCGGCGCCGGCGCGCGCATCCGGCCCAACGGCAGCCCGAGCAGGATCGTCACCCCGGCGATGAACCCCAGCAGCAGCGTCTGTCCCTCATCCATCAGTGACCCTTCCCGTCCCGCGAAGGACACCCTCCGCAACCCTGCGTGCAGGGCAGGCTCAGCTAATCGTGGCGGATCTGTCAATGCCGGTCCCAGATCCCGGTCACGACGTGAGGCCGAGCGCGAGGGCGAACCCGCTGTAGAACGACGCCGCGGCGGCCAGCCGCCACGGGGTGAGCCGGCCGGCACCTCGACGCCGGGCCGGCGACCAGCGTCATGGAACCACTGGGACGACGAGAGCACGACCGGCGCGTCGAGGAGGTTGAGTCGTGGCGGGGATGCGATGAGGAGGGCGGGTGGCTCATCCCCGCGTGTGCATGGCGAGTTCGAACAGGGTCTCGAGGTCGCGTCCGGCGTCCGCTGCGGCCACCATGACGAGCGCGACCGTCATGACGAGGATGATGAGCAGGGCCCGGCGCGACTGTGGTGGCGGGGCAAGGAGCGCGGTGATGCGGGCCGCGGTGGTGGAGCCGGTGTAGGCCAGCGCGATCCCCCGAGCCGGGGCCTGCGGATGGTGCAGGGCGGCGAGCCCGGCGCGGGCCAGCGCGCGGGCCGCGAGACCCCGGTCGGTGACCGCGGTGGCGGCGGTCTCGTCGGCGGCCCGCTCCAGCAGGTAGTCCACGGTGGCGGGCAGCCGGGTGAGGAAGGGGTTCGCGGCCGCGGCCAGCTGCGCGGCGAGCAGCCACCAGTGGTGCGCGCCGTCGAGGTGGGCGCGTTCATGGGCGAACAGCACGCGACGCTCGGCCGGGTCCAGGACGCGGAGCATGCCGGCGGTGACCACGATGTGCCCGCGGCGGCGGTCCAGCCCGCGTCCCGGGCGTCGGACACGGTGGTCGAAGACGGGCAGTGCGAACGCCTCCACCGCAGACTCGGGGAGCACCACGAGCTCCCCGCCGCCGGCCGGCGCCAGCGTCCGGGCGAGTCTCCAGCTGTGGGCGACCGCGCGCAGCCGCCGAATCGAGGCGTGCGCGAACATCACGGACACCACGGCCAGCGCGGCGGCGGCGCTGTAGGCGATGGCCGGCGCGACCGGGTTGTCGGCCTGCAGCACCGGGACCGACCAGCCGCCGTAGCGGGCGACGAGGGGGATCTGCCCGACCGCGGTCCAGGCCAGCAGGCCCAGCGTCCACACCCATCCGGCGGCGCTGATCAGCCCGGCGCCCACCAGCACCCGGAACCCGATCCCGGGGGGCAGCAGCCGGGCCAGCGGGCGCACCGCGACGCCCAGCAGCAGCGCCGCCAGCACCGGCACGTACACGTCGAGACGCATGAGGGCTCAGCTCTCGATGCCCGGCGAGCCAGACGCGGATGGGGTGATCGGGGCCGGGTGGTGGGCTTGCTGCAGCAGCGCGGCGAGCACGTCGCCGTCCGGGCCGGCGAGCTCGTCGACGAAACGCCGCAGCACCGCGGCCCGGTCGGTGCCCTTGTCCAGCAGCGCCCGCATCTGCCGCGCGGTCAACCCGTTGTCGTCGAGCACCGGCCGGTAGGCGTGCGCCCGTCCGGCGGGTTCCCGGCTGACCGCGCCCTTGGCGTGCAGCCGGGTCAGGATCGTCTGCACGGTGTTGTAGGCCAATCTGGGCCCGAGGGCCTGTTGCACCTGCGCGGCGACCAGCGGTTCGTCCGCGGCCCACAACGCCGCGAGAACCTCGCTCTCCAGCTCCCCGGACTGGCGCCGGTCTGCTCGGGTACCCACCGTGTCCGACCCCTCACTCGCACCCATCACTCACCTACAGTAGCGTAGGAGCTGCTACCTACAGCACTGTAGGTACACGGCGGTGGTGCACGAGTCGGGCCGCGTGCCGTTCCCCTGTGAGCGAGGAAGCCGTCATCACGATGCTGTTCTCCGATCTGGCCTCCGGCCCGGCGGCGGCCGCCGGGCAGGTCCTGGCGGTCAACGTCCTGGACCCGACGTCGTTGCTGTCGTGGGCCGGCGCATTGGCGGTGCTGGTGGTGTTGTTCGCCGAGACCGGGCTGCTGGTCGGGTTCTTCCTGCCCGGTGACAGCCTGCTGTTCACCGCGGGGCTGTTCTGCTCGACCGCGGCCGGCGCGGCGGTGCATCTGCAGCTGGGCTGGGTGCTGCCCGCCGCCGCCGTCGGGGCGCTGGCCGGGGCGCAGGTCGGGTACCTGATCGGGCGCCGCGCCGGCCCGGCGCTGCTGGCCCGGGACCGCCCGCGGCTGGCCGCCGGGATGCGTCGCGCGCAGGAGCTGCTGGACCGCTACGGCTACGGCAAGGCGATCGTGTTGGCCCGGTTCATCCCGGTGGTGCGCACCGTGCTCAACCCGCTGGCCGGGGTGATCGGAGTCCCGGCACGGACATTCGCGCTGTGGCAGGTCATCGGAGGGCTGGTCTGGTCGGTCGGGGTGACCCTGGCCGGGTACGCACTCGGCTCGGTGGTGCCGAACGTGGACCGTTACCTGTTGCCGGTGATCGCCGCCGTGGTGGTCGTTTCGCTGCTCCCGCTCGGGCTCGAGCTGCGGCGCTCCCGACGCCGCCCACCACACCACAGCACGGCCGCGACTGACGAGCCGGTGCGCTGAGATGCGAGGGCTCACCGACATCCTCGGCGGCGCGGTCGAGGACACGCAGACGTTCCTGAACTGGGCCAACCGCGGCGGGTTCGACGCGGTGAACGCCTTCGCCACGCACGCCGGCTGGCTGCACCCGGTGATCGTCGGCTACGCCACCTACGGGGTGGTCGGGTTCGCGGCGTTGCTGCTGGCCGGGTGGTGGCTGGCCCGGCGCGCGACGAGAACGCCGTCCTGCTCCGCGGCGTCCGGCTCCGCGCCGTCGGTCCCGTCCGCTGCATCGGCCGGCGGAGGACCGGCACGGAGGATGGCGGCGGCGCTGTGGGCGCCGGTGGGGATGCTGATCGCCCTCGGGCTCAACCAGATCGTGGTGGCCTCGGTGCATGAGCTGCGGCCCTACACCGTGCTGCCCGCCGCGCAGGTACTCGTCGCCCGCAGCGCCGACTACGCGTTCCCGTCCGATCACGCCGTGATGGCCGGAGCCGTCGCGGCCGGGGTGTGGCTGGTGTCGCGGCGCCTGGGATACCTCGCCGCGGCCGCGGCGCTGCTGATGGCGTTCGCCCGAGTGTACGTCGGCGCGCACTGGCCCGGTGATGTGCTCGTCGGGCTGGTCTTCGGCGCCGCGGTCACCGTGGTCGGCTACCTGCTCGCGCGCCCGCCGCTGACCCTGACGGTCACCGGGCTGGCCCGCACCCGCCTGCGGCCGCTCCTGACCGCACACGCCGCGCCGGAGAACCCCGCGCCGCAGGACCCCGAGATCGAACCCGACCTGACCCAGGCAGGTCAGCTCATCGCGAGCTCGCAGAAGGACGGCGGCGCCCCGCAGCAGCAGGCGCTCGACCCGGCGCGATCCAACCCGGCGCCGTCCGCGGCACAGACGTGGGCCGCAAGCCCGCGGGACACCCTGTGGTGACGCCACCCGCGCTGCCCGGGATCTTCGGGTCGCTGGCGCCGATCCTCAACTCCTACGGCTACCTCGCCGTGGGTGGGCTGTTGTTCCTCGAGGACTTCGGGGTCCCCGTTCCGGGGGAGACGATCCTGATCGCGGCCGCGGTCTACGCCGGCGCCGGGCAGCTCAACATCGTCCTGGTCGTGCTGATCGGGTTCCTCGCCGCGCTGGCCGGGGACAATGTCGGGTTCGCCATCGGTCACTTCGGCGGCCGCGCGCTGGTGCTGCGGTTCGGCCGCTACGTGTTCCTCACCGAATCCCGGTTGGGCAAGGCCGAGGGGTTCTTCACCCGCCACGGCGGGAAGGTCGTCACCATCGCCCGGTTCGTCGAAGGGCTGCGCCAGGCCAACGGCATCGTCGCCGGGATGGCCAAAATGCCGTGGCGGCGGTTCCTGCTGTTCAACGCGCTGGGCGCGGCCATCTGGGTCGGAACCTGGAGCGCGGTCGGGTACCTCGCCGGCAACCACCTCGACGCCATCTACGCCCAGGCCAAACGCTACGAGCTCTACCTGCTCATCGCGCTCGCCGTCGTCGTCGTCGCGCTCGTTGTACGGCACCTGCTGCGCCGCCACGGGCGTCAGGGTGAGCCCGGCGGTGACCCGCGGTGACCCGGTGGGCGATCGTGTCCGCCGTCGGGAAGCAGGGCCGGACATGACCGCGCACCCGCCGGATCCGCAGCTGCCGTCGCCGACCCGGATGCTGGGCTGGCTGGCGGTAACCTGCGCCGCTGTCGTGGCGGTGCTCGGTCTGCTTGTCGGGGTGCACTGGGCGCCGCTGCTCGACCTGGATCAGGCCACCGTGCAGGGCGCCCACTCCGCGGTGATGTCCCAGCCGTGGCTGTTGGCCGCAGCCCGGGCGGCCACCGCGATCGGGAGCCCGGTGGCGGTCGACGTGGTCACCGCCGTGGCCGCGGTCGTGCTGCTGATCGGGCGGCGCTGGCGGGCGACGGTCCTGCTTGTGGTGGCCCGGTTCGGGGAACTGGCCTGCGAAACCGGGATCAAAGATCTCTTGGCCCGGGCCCGGCCGTACTTCGCCGATCCGGTGGCGGTCGCGTCCGGGTACAGCTTCCCCTCCGGCCACGCCGCCGGGACTGCCGCCGGCTACGGCGCGCTCGTGCTGTTGGCCCTCCCGTTGGTGGCCCGGCGCCGGCGGCCGCTGCTGCTCGCCGTCGGGGTCCTGCTCACCGTGTCGGTCGGTGCGTCGCGGGTGCTGCTGGGCGTGCACTACCCCAGCGACGTCACCGCAGGTGCGGCGCTGGGCGTCGTGTGGATCGCCGGAGCGGCGTTCCTCGCCACCCGACCGCTGCCCACGACGACCGGCCGACCACGATCCGGCCCGCCGAGCAGGACCGACCCGAGGCCATGACCAGTAGCCGCCGAGCACCCCGCACGGGAGATAGCCCGTGGCCGCCCCTGGCGTGGGCCCGAGCGTCAAGCACCGCGACGGGGCCAGCCCAGCAGCGGGCCGCGTCCGGCCTGCCGAAACTGGTAGACCGCGCGGTGCGCGAGCACGGATTCCGTCGCGTCCACACGCGAGCCGCGCTGACCGCCATGCTCAGCGGCTTCGGCGCGGTCTGGTGGCCGCTGCTGCTGATCAGCGGCCACCGCGCCAGCCTTCCCTGGCTCATCGCCGCGGTCCTGGTCGCCGGCGGCGCTGGAGCGGTGGCGGTCAATGCCACCGTGGTCTGGGTGCTGGTGCGCACCAGGCCCCAGCCCGTAGCCCCGACCGCTCGCGGGTCGGGGCCCAGCGCGGTCTCGCTGACCCGCCTCATCCTCCTGCCCGGGACCACCGTGATCGCCGTCTTGCACCGGCGCGTCCGCAGACCTACCGGTAGCGGCGCGCAGCAGCCCGGCGGCGAACGTGGGTGCTGAAACACGCCGCCCGCAATGACAACGGTGCGGCCCGTGAGCTGCTCGGTGACGGTCCCGCCGCGGTCGGGCGCGGCAGGCCGAGGCCCGCGAGTGCGGCGACCGCGGGTGTCGCCGTACGCGGTGAGACGCCCGCCACCGTTATCCGACGGATCGGCGCTCGGCTACGAGAGCGGTTCTGCTTCCAGGAGTGCGGGGTGGCCGTCCGCGCCGGCGGGCAGCGGATAGAAGCTGTGGTGGGTGAGCTCGTCGACGGCGACCACGTGTGCACCGTCGGCCAGATGATCCGATCCGACCACGCTCAGGCGGCGATCATGCAGCTCGAGCAGGCTGACCCAGCCGCTCTCGGCGGCGACGTGGAGCCGGTGCGCGCCCGGGTCGTAGGCCAGCACGTCGGGTTGCGGCCCGACCAGGTCACTACCGATCGTCTGTCCGGTGGCGAGGTCGACGGTGAGCAGGGTGGCGTTAGCGTCGCAGGCCAGGAAGCCCAGCCGCTTGGCCGGGTCGAGGGCCAGTCCGTGGGGGTGATCGCAGCCGGGAAGAGGAGCCCGACGGGTGACCGCGAGGGTGGTGGGGTCGAGCTCGGCCAGGTCGCCGCGGCCCTGCACGGCGACCCACATCCGGTCACCGGTCGGGTCGTAGGCGACGTTGCCGACCTCCCCGCCCAGGTCGACGGTGCCGCGGGGGGCACCGGTGGTGGCGTCGATGACGGTTTCGGTGCCGCCGGTCTCGTTGGTGGTCCAGACCGTGTTGCGCCGCGGGTCGTAGGCGAGGCCGTCGGGGTAGTCACCGGTGGGCGAGCGGGTCACGACCTGGCCGGTGTCTTCGTCGAGGCCGACGACCTCGTTGGTGCCGGTCGCGGTGGCGTAGACCCGGTGCAGCGCGGGCACCACGAGCACCCCGTGGACCTGCGCCAGGTTCGCGATGGTGCGCAGCACCTGGTGGGTGGCCAGGTCGACCTCGATGACCTCGCTCGCCCCCAGGTGCGCGATGAACAGCAGGCCGCGCTGGTCATCGGAGCTGGCGTAGTCGAACCGCGACCCGTCCCCGGGCAGCGGGACCTGCGCGATGATGCGCTGCGGCAGCGCCACCCGGGGTGGCAGCGTCGAGCCGATACCGCTCATGACCAATGCGGCCGCACCGGCCGTCGCCACCACGACCGTCGCCACCACGACCGTCGCCAGGATCAGCCACGATCGCCGCCTCATCCGCCCCGCCGCCGCTCGTATCGTCCGCGGCGTGTTCACCGGCGGCGACCCACGCGCAGCCGCTTCATGAGTGCAGTCGCACCGACTTTCACCCCGTTACTCCGCAACAGCCGGCCCTCGAGGAGACTCGTGCGCCGCTGCTGCCCGTTGTTGTGCCTCTCCAACGGTAGCCGCGCTCAGCGCGCCGAAGGCGGCGGGAGGCGACGGCTGTGCTTAGGCCAGACCGAATATGCCGAGCAGGGTTTGTCCGAACAGCAGCAGGGACATGCCCGCAACGGCGGTAACGGCGATGGTGGCGGCGATGCGGAACAGCGGCCCGTTGACGGCCGAACCGAGAACGCTGCGCCGGTTGGCCAGGATGAGGATGTAGGTGAGCACGATCGGCGCGACGATGCCTTGCAGGACCTGGGTGCCGATCAGGAGCTGGATCAGGTTGACCGGGGTCAGGGCGACGGCGGCGCCGAGGGCGACCTGACCGGTGAACAGGCCCAGGAACAGGGGGGCTTCCCGGAACCGGCGCGACACCGAGCGTTCCACGCCGATCGCTTCGCTGATCGCATACGAGCTCGACAGCGGGACCACGGCGCCGGCCAGTGCGCTGGCGCCGAGCAGCCCGGCGGCGAACAGCAGCACCGCGCCGGGTCCGGCGACCGGGCGAAGGGCTTGGGCGGCCTGGTCGGCGGAGTCCAGCGGGCCTTGGCCGCCGATCGTGGCGCCGGTGGCGATGATGATGGTGATGGAGATGACGCAGGCGAACACCGCACCGCTGATCGCGTCGAGGCGGGTGGCGCGGTAGTCGTCGGGGCCGGCCCCGCGGTCGACGACGCCAGCGGCGGCGTAGAGCTGCATATAGGGGCTGACCGTGGTGCCGATCAGCGCGACCCCGAGCAGCACGAAGTCCTTGCTGGCGACGAAGTACGGGAACACCAGGTTGGCGCCCACCTGGCCCCAGTCGGGATGGCCCAGGACCGCGGCGATCGGGTAAGCGAGGAACGCGAGGGAGAACACCAGGAAGATCCGTTCGGCGTAGCGGTAAGACCCGAACAGCACCAGCGCCCAGATCAGTACCGCGAAGATCGGGATGACCAGATAGCGCGACACCCCGACGAGTTCGAACGCGGCACCGATCCCGGCGAACTCGGCGACGACCAGCCCGGTGTTGGCCAGCAGCACGCAGAACAGTGCCAGCCCGGTCAGGCGCAGGCTGAACTGCTCGCGGATCAGCGCGGCGAGGCCTTTGCCGGTGTAGGTGCCCAGCCGCACCGCCATCTCCTGCACCAGTACCAGGGCGATGGTGACCAGCACCATGAAGAACAACGTGCGGTACACGAACTGGGATCCGGCCGAGGAGTACGTGGCGATCCCGGCCGCGTCGTTGCCGGCGTTGGCCGCGATCAGCCCCGGGCCGGCGATGGCCAGGTAGGCGAGGACCCGGCCACGGCGCCAGCGTCGTTGCCAGCGCCCTCGGGTGGGCCGCAACGGTTGGGCGTCGCGCAGCGCGGCACGGGACCCGCCGTCTGTGCTGGTCGGGTCGGTGGGGGACGGCGGGTTGTGCTCCCCGGTTGTGGGGTTGGTCATCGCAGCAACCTGGGGAAATGCAGGCGTCCGGCCTGCGTTCCGCAGTTCAGGTGGGCGTCTAGTACGCGGATTGTGGTGTTGACCTGCGGAAATGCGCCGT
>NZ_JBHSIR010000050.1:0-162230 GCF_042653605.1 Pseudonocardia sp. GCM10023141 | reverse complement strand
GCGAGGGTGTTCATGCCGCGCTCGAGCCCGCGGCGTGCCTCCTCGTTGAACGCGATCATCTTCGCCATGGGGGTGTTGTCCTCCGATTGGGATGACACGTGAGTCTTTCGTCGAGCGCGACGCCCGCGACGGACGACCGACAACCCTGCGCCGATCTCATCTGCTCGACAACTGGCACTCTACCGTGTCGAGTGCTAGTCCGGTTCTAGCACTCGCCGAATGCGAGTGCAAGCGCGCCCGGCGGGGTCGGCGTCCTCCTGATCGGGCACGATGCACCTGTGGCGAGCTCTCCGAGAACGGTCGAGGACCATCGTGCGGTCGTCGCGGCACTGCTGCCGCGGCCCGTTGCGGAGCAGGTGCCGCTCGCCGGCGCCCGGGGCCGGGTGCTGGCGGCCGACCTCGTCGCCGCCGTGGCGCTCCCGTCGTTCGACAACTCCGCGATGGACGGTTACGCGGTCCGGGCTGCGGAGGTGGCAGGCGCCTCCGCGGACGCGCCGCTCGAGTTCGTGGTGGCGGCCGACATCCCCGCCGGGCGCACCGACGTCCCACCGCTCGAGCCCGGCACCGTCCACCGGATCATGACCGGTGCGCTGATGCCGGCGGGCGCGGACGCCATCGTGCAGGTGGAGCTCACCGACGGAGGCGCCGAGAAGGTCCGCATCAGCGGTGCCCCGGCGCCCGGCACCCACGTCCGGCGAGCGGGAGAGGACGTCGTCACCGGCGACATCGTGCTCCCGGCCGGGGTGGTGCTGGGCGCCGCGCAGATCGGCCTGGCCGCCGCGGTCGGAGCGGCCGAGGTGCCGGTCTTCCGGCGGCCCGTCGTGCTCGTGCTCTCCACCGGTTCGGAGCTGGTGGCCCCCGGCTCGCCCCTGCTGCCCGGTCAGATCTACGAGTCGAACGGGCCGATGCTCGCCGCCGCCGTCGAGGACGCGGGCGGGCTGGCGGAGCTGCTGCGGTTCGTCCCCGATGACGAGGAGCAGTTCCTCGCGACGCTGCGCGAGCGGGTCGAGCACGGCGGCGTCGACCTGATCCTCACCTCCGGTGGGGTGAGCGCCGGCGCCTATGAGGTGGTCAAGGACGCCTTCACCGGACGCGGCGTGGAGTTCGTCAAGGTCGCGATGCAGCCGGGTGGGCCGCAGGGCGCCGGTAGGGTCGCCGAGCTCGGCGGGGTCGCCGTGGTCACGCTGCCCGGCAACCCGGTGAGCTCGCAGGTCTCGTTCGAGGTGTTCGTGCGGCCCGCGCTGCTGCGGATGCAGGGCCATCCGCACCCGGATCGGCCGGTCGTGACGGCTACGCTCGGTCACGCTCTCACGTCACCGCTCGGCCGCCGCCAGTTCCGCCGCGGCGTGCTCGACGCCGTGGCGGGCACGGTCGGGGAGATCGGCACCCCGGCATCGCACCGGCTCGGGTCGATGGCCAGGTCGGACTGCTTGTTCGTCGTGCCGGAGGACGTCACGGAGCTGCCGGTGGGCACCCGGATGGACGTCTGGCTGATCGAAGTGTGATCCGTCCGGGCTATCGTGGTGTACGTCACACTCTTCACATGCAACACTGGACGCTCTCGGAGCGTCTTCACTGGTGAGCGCTCGGCCGATCGGTGCTGATAGTGGGGTTCTTTACCCGCGATCTGGACGATCGATCGCACAACCAGGAATACTTTCCGAGTGATGGGGGTATCACCCATCACATCGCAAAGACCTACCGCCCGTCGCTGGGGAGCGGACGAGCGGTTCCACGGCCGGGGTCGTCGTCTCGGGGGATGACGGCCCCGGCCCTTTGCGTATCCGGCCGCCGTTGCGCACGGCGCCGTGATCACTGTCCGTTTCTCGCGTACCGTAGCCGCCGCCACGTGGCCCGTCCGGGCCGCCGCGTCGGAGGAGCGGAACCGCCCCCATGTCGGACCAGTCCCGGGAGACCCCTTCCGGAATCTCCCACGAGGGATTCTCGCTCTCCCACGTCGCAGGGCTCGTGCGGGCCGCCATCCCACCCATGCACCCCGGCGGCAGGCCGCTCGTCGCCGGTGTGGCCTTGGCAGCGGGTCTGATCCGCGCCGTCACGGGGCGCGGCACCATGGCAGGCGTGCTCGCCACCGCGGCCACCGCAGCGTTCTTCCGCTCCCCGGTGCGGGTGGCGCCGCCGCTCACGGGGGTCGCGCTCGCCGCCGCCGACGGCACCGTGGCCACCATCTCCGACGTGGTACCGCCACCGGAGCTGGACCTGCCGCGCGTGCCGTCCCCGCGGGTCAGCGTCTTCCTCTCCGTTCTCGACGTGCACGTCCAGCGCATTCCGGCCGATGGCCACGTGCTCGCCGTCGAGTACCGGCCCGGCAAGTTCCTGTCGGCGGACCTGGACAAGGCGAGCGAGGACAACGAGCGCAGCGCCCTGCTGCTGGAGACCACCTCCGGGGTGCGGCTGGGCGTCGTCCAGATCGCCGGGCTGCTGGCCCGCCGGATCGTCTGCGACGTGGCGGCGGGTGACGAGGTGGCCGCGGGGGAGACCTACGGCCTCATCCGGTTCGGCTCGCGCGTCGACACCTACCTGCCACCGGGCTCGCAGGTCACCGTGGCCGTCGGCCAGCGGACGATCGGCGGCGAGACGGTGCTCGCGCGCCTTCCCGAGGCCGGCGAACCGAGGCGCAGCTGATGCCCGTCCCTCCCACCTACGCCGCGGGCATCCGGCTGCTGCCCAACGCCGTCACGGTGCTCGCGCTGTGTGCCGGGCTCTCGTCGGTGTACTTCGCGCTGAGCCACAACTTCGCGTGGTGCGTCGCCGCCACCGGCGTCGCCGCACTGTGCGATGCGCTCGACGGCCGCCTCGCCCGCCTGCTGGACGCCAGCAGCCGGATCGGTGCCGAGCTCGACTCGCTGTCGGACCTCGTCTCCTTCGGGGTCGCGCCCGCGCTCGTCATCTACATCTGGGCACTGGAGGGCAGCCGCTTCGGCTGGGCCGTGGCGCTGATCTTCGCCGTGTGCATGGCGCTGCGGCTGGCCCGCTTCAACACGCTGCTCGACGTCGAGGACGAGGTCCCCTACGCCAAGGAGTTCTTCGTCGGGGTGCCCGCGCCCGCGGCCGCGCTGCTGGCGGGCATCCCGCTCTACGTCACCCTGCACTTCGGCCCTGGCTGGTGGTCCGACCAGGTGTTGGTGGGGCTGTGGGCGCTGGTCACCGCCGGGCTGATGGTCAGCAGGCTGCCGACGCTGTCGTTCAAGACCGTGCGGGTCTCCCAGCGGTTCATCGCGCCGCTGCTGGTGCTCGTCGGGATCGCGGCCGCCGTGCTGATCACCGCGCCGTTCCTCGGGCTGGCGGTGGTGGCCGTCGGCTACCTCCTGACCGTGCCGTACACGATCCACCGACACCGCTGGCTCGGCAGGCACCCGGAGGCGTGGAACGTCCCCGTCCGCCAGCGCCGGGAAGTGGCGAGGGCCGCGCGTTCGGCGCGCCGGCTCGGGCTGCGCCCGCCGCTGCGTCGCGGTGTCGCCGGGCGGGCCAGCGCGGTGGCGCGCGCCGTGCGGCGCTTCGGTGACGACGCCGGTGGCGCCGTGCAGCGGGCACGTGGTGGCAACGGCAGCACCCGCGGCGGCAATGGCGCGCAGGCACCCGGACCGGCCCCGCAACCGCGCGGCAACAGGCTGCGGCTGGGGCTGCGCCGGGGCAACCGCCGCTGATCGCTGCCGGGCCGGATAGCGTGGCCGCCGTGGATCCCACGATCACCCTCGTCGCCCGTCTCGCCGCCTCCGCCGCCGACTCCCGGCGCGGTGTCGTCCGCCTGCACCCCGAGGTGATCGACGCGCTGGGCCTGCGCTCGTGGGACGCGGTGACGCTGACCGGGGCCAGGGTCACCACGGCGCTCGTCGCGCCCGGTGAGCACCCGCCCGGCCAGGCCACCCTCGACGACGTCACGCTGTCGAACGCCGGCCTCTCCGACGGGTCGTCGGTCGTGATCACCCCGGCCGACGTGGCCCCGGCGCGCCACGTGCGCGTGACCGGGTCCCGTCTCGCCCGCGCCATGCTCTCCCCGGAGACGGTGCGCCTCGCGTTGCTCGGCAAGGTCGTGACCGGCGGTGATGCGGTCTCGCTGCTCCCGCAGGACGTGGAGCCGGCGCCCGGGTCCAACGCGCCCGCCGCCAAGCAGCAGGTGTCCGTCGCATTGGGCGGCGCCTGGACCACCGAGCTGCTCACCGTGTCGCTGGTGGAGCCGGCAGGCGCCGTCGCGGTGCGTCCGAGCACGGTGGTGGGGTGGGAGGGCGGCGCCACCACCGGCAACGACGCGGCGACGGTGACCGTGGCCGCTCCGGCCGCGGCCGCGGTTCCCCGTGTTCCGTTCGCTGCTGCCGTGGTGTCCGCCGAGCCCGTCGTCGCGATCGACGACCTGGTGGGCAACGCCGACTCCGCGCGCAGGCTCGTCGAGTGGCTCGACCTCGCGTTCGGCCGCCCGGAGCTGCTCGCCCGGTTGGGTGGCAGTGCTCATCTCGGGGTGCTGCTGGCCGGGCCGGAGGGTGTCGGGAAGCTGACGCTGGCGCGCAGCGCGGCCGCCGCCGTCGAGGCGAACTGCGTGGAGCTCGTGGCGCCGGGCATCGCTGCCATCGAGCCCGCCGCGGCAGCCCAGCGCGTGCACGACGCCATCGGCGCGGCCCGCACCGCGGCGCTGGGTGGCACCCGGACACTGCTCGTCGTCACCGACATCGAGGCGCTCCTGCCCGCCGCGACCCCGACGCCGCTGGGCACCCTCGTCCTGGACGCGCTGCGGGCCGCGCTGGCCACCCCGGCGTTCGGGCTGGTGGCCACCACGGCCGAACCCGAGTCCGTCGACCCGCGGCTGCGCGCCCCCGACCTGATCGACCGCGAGCTCGGGCTCGCGCTGCCCGACCTGCGGATCCGCACCGAGCTGCTGCGCAGGCTGCTCACCACCGTGCCGCTCGCGGACGGCGTCGACCTCAAGGCCGTGGCGGAACGCGCGCCCGGGTTCGTCGTCGCCGACCTCGTCGCCGTGCGCCGGGAGGCGGCGGTGCAGGCCGCGCTGCGCCACCACGGCGACGGCGACCCGCGCATCGCCCAGCAGGACCTGCTCGACGCCGTCGGGTCCGTCCGGCCGATCTCGATGTCGTCGTCGGACACGCTGCAGACCGGCGGGCTGACCCTCGACGACGTGGGTGACATGGTCGAGGTCAAGCAGGCGCTCACCGAGGCGGTGCTGTGGCCGCTGCAGTACCCCGACTCGTTCGCGCGGCTCGGTGTCGCGGCACCGCGCGGCGTGCTGGTCTACGGGCCGCCCGGCTGCGGCAAGACGTTCCTGCTCCGCGCGCTCGCGGGCAGCGGGCAGCTCAACGTCATCTCCGTGAAGGGCGCGGAGCTGCTCGACAAGTACGTGGGGGAGTCGGAGCGGGCGGTGCGTGAGCTGTTCCGCAAGGCGTCCGACGCGGCACCCTCGCTGATCTTCCTCGACGAGGTCGACGCGCTCGCGCCGCGGCGCGGCCAGTCGTCGGACTCGGGGGTGGCCGACCGTGTCGTCGCGGCGCTGCTCACCGAGCTCGACGGTGCGCAGCCGCTGCGCGACGTCATCGTGGTCGGTGCCACCAACCGTCCTGAGCTGATCGACCCGGCGCTGCTGCGCCCGGGACGGCTGGAGCGCCTCGTCTACGTGCCGCCGCCGGACGCGGCCGCGCGGGCGGAGATCCTGCGGGCGGCCGGGCGCAACACGCCGCTGGCCGACGACGTCGACCTCGACGCGCTGGGCGCGGAGCTGGAGGGCTACTCGGCCGCCGACTGCGCGGCCGTGCTGCGGGAGGCGGCGCTCACGGCGATGCGGGAGTCCCTCGACGCCGCGTGCGTCACCGGTGCGCACATCGCCGCCGCGCGAGCCGCGGTGCCGGCCTCACTGGACCCGGAGCAGCTCGCCCAGCTGCAGGCCTACGCCGACCGCCGCCCGTAACGCTGCGCAGGGTGGTCAGAGGTCGCGGGCCAGCAGCCAGCGGCCGTCGTCCATGCTGCCGATCCGCGTCCAGCCGCGGCTGGTGTAGAGCCGCTGGGCCGCGAGTGCCTCCGGGTGGCAGATCAGCGCTCCCGTCGGGGCGGGTGAGCCGCTGATGAGGACGTCGTGCACGAGCCTGCCCAGCCCGCGGCCGTGCGCGGCGGGTGCCACGGCCACCTCGATGACCTCGAGGCACTCTGGGCCCAGCCAGCGGTCGGCGTCCGCGACGCTCAGCCTGCCGGCGACCTGGTCACGCCACCACTGCCCGGGGCGCGCCAGCACGGCCATCGCCAACGCCAGCAGCGTGTCACCGTCCTGCACGGTGACGAACCGGAACCCGGCGCGCTCGCGCGCATGCCGTTGCACCTGCTCGCCGAATCCCGCGGCCTGCTCGGCCGTCTCGAAGTAGGGCGCTCCGCCGAACGCCGCCCCGTAGAGCGCGACGGCGTCGGCGAGCAGTTCGGGCGCAGGAGCGGTATCGGTCAGCGTGGTGCGCACCGACCCGACGTCACCGGCCCTGGAAGTTGTTGGTCACGATCACGATCAGGCCGGGGCTCGCCTCGGTCAGCCCCTCGAAGCGCGGCTCGACCCGCATGCCGAACTGGCCGCCGAGAGCGGTGGCAGCGGCCTGCTCGTCGGTGCCGGGCCGGTAGTAGACGGTGGTGGTGGGGATGATGCCCTGCGGGTAGTTGGCCACCTGCTCCACCGGCCAGCCCGCGGCGCGGAAGTCGTCGGCGGCACGAGCGGCGAGCCCGCTGATGGTGCTGTTGTTGTAGACCCGCACCGGGGCGCGCGTGAACGAGCCGTCGTTGCCGCCCGCGGCAGGCGCCGGCGCCGATGTGGTGGTGGGCGGCGCGGCGATCGCGTTGGTGGGCGTCGGGCCGAAGGACGGCACGGGGACGGCGGCGTCACCCGTCGGCGCGGGCGCTGCGGCGGGGGGCGGTTGGTCGGCGGGGGCCGCGGCGGTGCTGGTAGCGGCCGGCGCGGCGACGCCGGGAGCACCGCCGCTGGTGGCCAGCGTGCCGAGCCCGACGAGGCCGGCGATGACGCCGACGCCGATCAAGGCAAGACCGCCGATCCTCAGCGGTGAGGACCCTCCGGACGGAGCAGGTGCGGTCACGGTTGCCTCCTGGGCGGAACCCGGTCAGTGAACGGGCGAAGTGTCGATCATGGTGCCCTCACCAGGGTTCGATGCCCAGCCGACGCGCCGCACGGGTGCGCTGCCTGCTGGTGCGCAGCCGCCGCAGCCGCTTGATGAGCAGCGGGTCGGCCGCGAGGGCTTCCGGCTTGTCGACGAGCGCGTTGAGCACCTGGTAGTACCGGGTGGCGGACATGTCGAACAGCTCGCGGATGGCCTGTTCCTTGGCGCCCGCGTACTTCCACCACTGCCCCTCGAACGCCAGGATCTCGCGCTCGCGACGGTCCAGCACGTGACCACCGGCCTCGGTTGCTGACACCCCGCTGGTCTCGGTGGCGGACTCCATCGCACTCCTCGCGGCCTTGCACGTCCATCGAATAACACGCCTGTCATTCGAGGCGATATTGAACCACGGTCGACCGGCCGGGACCGGGCAGGGACGCGCCACCCACAGGGGTGTGTTTCTGCACCGACGAGGGCACGGCCTACGCTCGAAAACGTGGCCGTCCGTCCCATTCGCATTATCGGCGATCCCGTCCTGCACACCCCGACCCGCCCCGTCGAGACGTTCGACGGCGAGCTGAAAGCCCTGGTCGTCGACATGTTCGACACCATGGCGGCCGCCGAGGGCGTCGGGCTCGCCGCGAACCAGGTGGGCGTCGACCTCCGCCTGTTCGTGTACGACTGCCCCGACGAGCAGATCCGGGCCAACGTCCGGGGCGTCGTCATCAACCCCGTGCTCGAGACCTCCGAGCGTCCGGAGACCATGCCCGACCCCGATGACGACGACGAGGGCTGCCTGTCGGTGCCCGCCGAGGTCTTTCCGACCGGGCGTGCGGACTGGGCGCGCGTCACCGGCGTCGACCTCGACGGCACGCCGGTGGTCGTCGAGGGCCACGGGTTCCTGGCCCGCTGCCTGCAGCACGAGACAGACCACCTCGACGGCATCATCTACGTCGACCGGCTGGTCGGACGCAACCTGCGGGCGGCGCGCAAGGCCGTCCGGCGCAACGGCTGGGGTGTGCCCGGCCTGGAGTGGGACCCGTCCACGCAGCAGGCCGAGGACGTCTGAAACCGGCGTACCGTTGTACTCCTGTAAGTGTGTAATTGGCTGCAGGAGGCCGTCGTGGACGAACTCGACTCCTACTCCCGCACGGTCAGCGCCGTTGCTGCCGAGCTGACGCGCAAGGTCGCCGCGGTCCGCATGGGCCGCGGCAGCGGATCGGCTGTCGTCGTCAACGGCGACGGCGTGCTCGTCACCAACGCGCACGTGGTGGGCGACGCCCGCCGCGGCCGCGCCGACTTCGTCGACGGCACGCAGGTGCAGGTCGAGGTGGTGGGCACCGACCCGCTCTCCGACCTGGCCGTCCTGCGCGCAGCCGACCCGTCCGAGCTGCCCGAACCGGTGCGCCTCGGCGACGCCGACGAGCTCGTCGTGGGGCAGCTCGTGGTGGCCGTCGGCAACCCCCTCGGTCTCGCGGGCTCGGTCACCGCGGGCGTCGTGAGCGCGCTGGGCCGGGCCCTGCCCACCCGCAGCGGCAGCGCCGGCCGGGTCGTCGAGGACGTCATCCAGACCGACGCCGCGCTCAACCCCGGCAACTCCGGCGGAGCGCTGGCCGACGCGACCGGCCGGGTGGTCGGTATCAACACCGCCGTCGCCGGGGTCGGGCTCGGGCTCGCGGTGCCCGTCAACGCCACCACCCGCCGGATCGTGGCCGCGCTGCTCGCCGACGGGCGGGTGCGCCGCGCCTACCTGGGTGTGGTCGGCACCCCGGCACCGGTCCCGGCGTCCGTGGCCGATCGCTACGGCAGGCGCAACGGGCTGCGGCTGGCCGAGGTGATCGGGGGCAGCCCCGCCGCCGAGGCCGGGCTGCGGGCCGGTGACCTCGTGCTCGACGTCGGGCGCAACCCGGTGCACGACGCCCAGGGCATCCAGCGGCAGCTGTTCGGCGATGCCATCGGGGTGCCGCTGCCGGTGACGGTATTGCGCAACGGGGCGATGGTGGACGTGATCGCGATGCCGACGGAGCTGGGGTAGCCGGGGGCTTGCAGGAAAGCCACTTTCCCGCAACGTCGTTGCAGCAAAGTGGCTTTCCTGCAACGGGCGAGGGTTCCGGGCGCTACCGCACCAGCCCGTGCTCCCACGCGTAGGCCGCGATCTCCACCCGGTTGCGGGCCCCGAGCTTGCCCTGCACGTTGGTGAGGTGCGTCTTCACCGTGGACAGCGACACGAACAGCTCCGCCGCGATCTCCGCGTTGGTGCGGCCCCTGGCCACCGAGCGCACCACGTCGAGCTCGCGGGGCGACAGCGGGTCGGGCAGGGCCGGACGGCCGGTGGGACGCGCCGCGAGGTGCTGCAGCAGCCGCACGGTGATCGACGGTGACACCAGCGCGTCGCCGTTGGCGGCGGCCCGCACGGCCTCCACGAGCAGCCGCGGCCCGGCGTCCTTGAGCAGGAACCCGCACGCACCTGCGCGCAGCGCGCCGTAGACGTACTCGTCGAGGTCGAACGTGGTGACCACGACGATCCGCGGCGGTTCCGCGTCGGCCATCAGCGCGCGGGTGGCCTCCAGTCCGTCGAGCTCGGGCATCCGGATGTCCATCAGCACGACGTCCGGGCGCAGCCTGCGGGCCAGCGTCACGGCGTCGACGCCGGTGCCGGCCTCGCCCACCACCTCGACGCCGTCCTCCGCGGTGAGGATCAGCCGGAAGCCGGTGCGGACCATCTCCTGGTCGTCGGCCAGCAGCACGCGGATCACCGGCGCACCTGCAGCGGGATGCGCGCGGCCACGGTCCACACGCCCGGCTGCGTGGGCCCGGCCGTCAGCTGGCCGTCCAGCGCCGCCACCCGCTCGGCCATGCCGGCGAGCCCGAACCCGCCCGTGCCGCCCCGCGGTCGGCCCGGCACCGCCGGCACCCCGTCGTTGCGCACCGTGACCAGCAGCGTCGCCTCGCGCAGCCGCACATCCACCTCCACGTTCGCCACCTCCGGCGCGTGCCGGCGGACGTTGGTGAGAGCTTCCTGCACGACGCGGTACCCGGTGGCGGCGACCCCGGCGGGGAGCACCGCGTGCTCCAGACCCGGGTCGATCAGCAGCCGGACGAGGCGGGAGTCCGGGTCGAAGCGCTGCACGAGCGTGGGCAGCTCGCCCAGCTCGGCGCCGGGGGTGCGGGCGCCGTCGGAGTCCTGGCCGCGCAGCACGCCGACCATCCGGCGCATCGCCGAGAGCGCGTCGGTGCCGGCCACCTCGATGGCGGCCAGCGCCCGGTCGACGTCGTCGGGCGACTTGCGGGCGACCACCGCCGCGGCCTGCGCGGCGACGACGATGCCGGTGACGTGGTGGGCGACCACGTCGTGCAGCTCGCGGGCCAGCTCCATGCGCTCCGCGGACCGGACGTCGTCGAGCGTGGCCCGGCGGCGCGTCTCGATCTCCCGCAGCGCGAGCCCGATGGCGACGGCACCGCCCCAGCCCAGCGCCGACAGGACGCCGAGGACCTCGTAGGTGGAGTCGCCGACGCGGGCGATCGGTGATCCGACGATCGCGATGGCGGCCGCGCCCGTCAGCAGCAGCGCGGTGCGCATCTCGGAGCGGCGCAGCACGGCGATCACCAGCAGCGCCAGCGCGAGCTGCTCGGTGAACGACATCTCGGTGAACGTCGAGTAGCCGAACAGCAGGTTCAGCCGCGGGTCCAGCGTGGTGGCCGCCGCGAACGCGGAGAACAGCAGCGACGTGCCGATGGCGATCGGCGCGATCCGTGCGACGTCGGTGTTCTGCCGCCAGCGCAGCAGCGCGATGGCGGCGACGGCCGCACCCGCGACGAGCCCGAGCACGGATCCGCCTCCGACGGCGGCGACCACGTCGATCAGGTACCAGAAGCCGTAGCCGAGCAGCTCGATGACCAGCCCGTAGCGCCGCCGCACCCAGCGGAGCATGTCGATCACGTGACCAGCGTAGATGCCGGCGGAAGCACCTCACCCTCGGCCGGAAGTACGACCGGTGGTTGCTGCGTTCGGTCCTCCGGCCGAGGTACGGGCACCCGCCGGCACGAGAGCGTTGCTGCCATGACGGAACTGATCGCGCAGGTGCTCAGCACCTCGGCCTGGATCGCCGGGGTGCTCGTGCTGGTCGTGATGGCGGCACTGCCGCTGATGGAGCTCTTCGCCCAAGGCCGCCGCCACCCGGAAGCCGGGCGATGACGGCGGTCGGCCCCGTGCCCGTGCTGCGCGGCGTCGGGCTCACCCACCGCTACGGCGCCACCACGGTGCTGCACGGCGCGGAGATCGTGGTGCACCGCGGCGAGGTCGTCGCCGTGACCGGGCCGTCCGGCTCCGGCAAGTCGACGCTGCTGCACTGCCTGGCGGGCGTGCTCACACCGTCGGAGGGTGAGGTCTGGCTCGGGCCCGACCGCATCGACGGCTGGTCGGAGTCGCGCCGTACCGCGCTGCGCGGTGCCCGGCTCGGGTTCGTCTTCCAGTTCGGCCAGTTGCTGCCGGAGCTGCCTGCCGTCGAGAACGTGGCACTGCCGCTGATGCTCGGCGGGATGCGCCGCGCCGAGGCCGTCGCGAAGGCGGCCCCGTGGTTCACGGTGCTCGGGCTCGGCGGGCTCGAGGAGCGCCGGCCGGGGCAGCTGTCGGGTGGTCAGGAGCAGCGCGTCGCGATTGCCCGCGCGCTGGTGACCGAGCCCGAGGTCGTCTTCGCCGACGAGCCGACCGGGGCGCTCGACACCGACACCGGCAACCATCTGATGGACCTGCTGACCGGGCTGGTCGCGCGCACGGGTGCCGGGCTCGTCGTCGTCACCCACGACGCGGAGGTGGCGGCGCGCTGCCACCGCACCGTCGAGCTGCGGGACGGGCGCACGGCCCAGGTCGGGGTCTCGCCGCACCCGTTCGCGCCGGTCGCCCGATGACGGGGATCGTCCGCACGGCCGCGCTGAGCCTGCGCCTGCTGCGACTGGGGGGACGGCGGGCGTGGCTGAGCGCCGGGCTGGTGGGCGCGGGCGTCGCCGTCGGCACGATGCTGCTGGCCGTGGCGCTCGGAGCGTTGCACGGCTGGGACGAGCGGCAGGTCCGGACGGGCTGGCGCGCCGAGACCGGGCTGTCCGCGTCGGACGCACCCGCGGTGGCGAGGGTCCGGGTGACGACCGACCGGGCCGCCGGCCGGGCCCTGCAGATCGTCGACCTCGCCGCGACGAGCCCGACCGCGCCACCGCCGCCGGGGCTCGCCCGGATGCCCGCGCCGGGCGAGGTGTGGGTGTCACCCGCGCTCGCCACGCTGCTGAAGGAGCTGCCGGCCGATCGGCTCGCCGCGCGCTTCCCGGCCGCTCCGACGGGAACGATCACCGACGCGGGCCTCGTCGACAGCGACGAGCTCGTCGCGATCATCGGACGCGCCGGGCCGGTGCCCGGCGCGGTGCCCGTGAGCGGCTTCGGGGTGCCGGACGGCGTCGGCACGATCGAGATCTACCGCCAGCTCACCTACGTGGCCGCGGCGCTGCTCATCTTCCCGGTGATCAGCCTGCTCGGGGCCTCGGCACGGCTGACGGCGGCCCGCCGCACCGAACGCCTGGCGACGCTGCGGCTGCTCGGCGCCTCCACCGGTCAGGTCACGGTCGTCGCGGTCACCGAGGTCACGGCCGTCGCCGCCGCGGCCGCGATCGTCGGGCTCGCGGCCCAGTGGCTGCTGGCCCCCGCGCTCAGCCTGATCCAGCTCGGCGGTTCGGGCTGGTACGCCGACGACCTGCGCCCGCCACCGCTGGTCGCGCTCGGCATCGTCGCCGGGGTCACCCTGCTCGCGCTGCTGGCCGCGATCGGCGGCATGCGGCAGGTCGTGGTCGGGCCGCTCGGCGTCATGCGGCGCCAGCGCCCGGGGTCGGCACGCCTGTTGCGGCTGCTCGCGATCGTGGCAGGGCTCGTCGTGTTCACGATGGCCAACTCGCTGCGCAGCGCCGGGCCGGCCGCGTTCGCCGGGCTGATCTTCGCCGTCGGCGTGCTGGCCATGTTCGCCACGGTGTCGCTGATCGGGCCGCTGATCGTCCGGCTGATCGGGGTGGCGCTGACCCGCACCGCGCGCTCGCCCGCCCGGCTGGTGGCGGGCCGCAGGCTGCTCGACGACCCGCGCGCCGCGTTCCGCCCGCTCGCCGGCCTGACGCTGGCCGTGTTCGTGGCGGGGTTCCTGGCCCCGCTGATGGCCGTGGTGGCCGGCGCAGGCGGCTCCGACGACACGACACTGCACCTCTCGACGCGCCGCGGCCAACCGCCCGTGACCACCGCGGACGTGTCCGCGCGCCTCGACGCGATGGGCATCGCCGCGCAGGTGACCCCTGCCGACCCGGGCGTCGACATCTTGCCGGTGGCCGGGGTCGAGCGCGACCGCGTCCGCACGGCGCTCGCCGGGATCGCGGCCGGGTCGGCGGTGCTCACCGAGGCCGAGCAGGGTGCGACCGCGAGCGTGCTGCCCGGCGATCTGGCGCGCGGTGCGTTCATCGTCCTGATCGGAACGTTCCTGATCGCCGCGACCTCGGCCGGCACGTCCTCGGCCGCGCGGGTGCTCGACCAGCGCCGCACGCTGCGCAGGCTGCGGCTGGCCGGGGTGCCGCTGCGCGTGCTCGACGCCGCCCGGCGGGCCGAGACGATCCGCCCGCTGCTGGTGCTCGGCGGCATCGCGCTGGTGCTCGGCATGGTGTGCGCGTCGCCGTTCGCCGCGGTCTCGTCGGCGCTCGCGCCTTCGGGCCTGCTCGTGCTCGCCGGCGTGCTCGGTGGCGGCGTGGCGCTGGTGATCGCGGCGTCCGCGGCCAGCCGGCCGCTGCTGCGTTCGGTGACCACCCGAGCCGACGACGACTGACCGCCCGTTCCCCGCTCCCCACTCACGAAGGAGACAACGCGATGACGCATGCCCGCAGGGCTGCCGCCCAGGCTCTCGATCTCGTCAAGGTCTACGGACGCGGCGATGCCGCCGTCCACGCGCTCGACGGGGTGAGCCTCGCGATCCCGGCAGGCCGGTTCACCGCGATCATGGGGCCGTCCGGATCCGGCAAGTCCACGCTCATGCACCTGCTCGCCGGGCTCGACACGGCCACGTCCGGAACGGTGCTTCTCGGCGACACCGACCTCAGCACCAGCAGCGATGCCGAGCTCACCGCCGTGCGGCGCGACCGCATCGGCTTCGTCTTCCAGTCCTTCAACCTGCTGCCGCAGCTCACCGCCGAGCAGAACATCGAGCTGCCGTCGCGGCTGGCCGGGCGCGCCCCGGACGCGCAGTGGCGCGCGAACCTGATCGGCATGCTGGGGCTGGGCGACCGGTTGGGGCACCGTCCCGCCGAGCTGTCCGGTGGGCAGCAGCAGCGGGTCGCGCTGGCCAGGGCCCTGCTCGGGCGCCCGGACGTGGTATTCGCCGACGAGCCCACCGGCAACCTGGACACCGCCAGCGGCCAGGAGGTGCTCGGCCTGCTGCACCGCAGCGTCCGCGATCTCGGCCAGACGGTCGTCATGGTCACCCACGACGCCGTGGCCGCCTCGTGGGCCCACGAGGTCGTGCTGCTGCGCGACGGGCGGCTGGCAGGCGGCATCGTCGACCCGCGCCCCGACACGGTGCTCGCCGCGATGGCCTCGCTCACCGCGCCCGCGGCGGCCAGGGCGTGATCGGCCCGACGGCCGGGGCACTGCTGACCGAGACCCGCCGCCGCCCCGGCCGGCTGGTGCTGACCGGGCTGGCGATCACCGTGGCCACCGTGTTCGCCGCCGGCACCATGCTGCTGAGCGAGACGCTGCGGGCCTACCTGACCGACGGCAGCAGCGTGACGCCGGTGGCCGCCGCGGTGGCCGTGGTACCCCATGGCGGCGCCGCGGGCGAGCTCGTGGCCCGCGCGGCCGGCATCGACGGCGTCGCGCAGGCCGTCGGTGTCTGGCAGGACTTCGCGACGGTCACGGGCGCCGGTGCCGGCACGAGCTGGATGGTGGTCTCGGACCCGATGCGGGGGCCGCTGACCCGGCTGCCCGCGCCTCCCACCGCTGGCCGGTTGCCGGCGGCGGCGGACGAGGTGGCTATCAGCGCGGCCACCGCCGCCCGGATCCGGATCGCGCCCGGTGCCACGCTGACCGTGGCGACTCCGGCGGGCGCCCGGATCGTCACGGTCACGGGGGTCGTCGCGCCGTCGAAGGAACCACCGGTCGACACGCTCCTCGCCACCCCGGAGGCGGTCGCCGGTTTCGGCGGGCACCTCGAACAGGTGGATCTGACCGCGCGGCCGGGCGTCGCGCCTGCCACCCTGCTCGAAGCGGTGCGCGCGACGCTGGGGACCGACGCGTCCGTGCAGACGGGCGCACAGCGCCGTGACGCCGAAGCGGCCGACGCCTCGGCGTCGGTGAGCGCGGTGGTGGCCGGGATCGGCGTGTTCGCCGGGCTCGCCGTCGTCGCCGCGATCGTGGTGGTGGCCTCGACGTTCCGGATCGTGCTGACGCAGCGGCGCACCCAGCTGGCGCTGCTGCGCTGCGTCGGGGCGGCGCGTGGGCAGGTGACGCGGGCCGTGCTCGCCGAGGCCGTCGTGACGGGGTTCGTCGCGGGCGTCATCGGGATCGCCATCGCGGTGCTCGGCGGGTACGGCGTCGTCGCGGTGCTGCCGGTCACCGGGGTCTCGCTGGTGATCTGGTGGCCGGGGGTCGTGGGTTGCCTGCTGCTGGCGGTGCTGGCGACCGTGGTGGCCGCGGTCGCTCCGGCGCTCGCCGCCGGCCGGATCCCGCCGGTCGCGGCGCTCGGCTCGGCCGGGGCGGGGGAGAGCGGCGCGCCCCGAAGGGGGCGGCGGATCGGGGTTGCCGGGGTGCTCGCGGCCGCGGCGGCCGCGCTGGCCTGGGCGGGGGTCGGCGGCGCGCTGGGCACGTCGATCGTGGGGACGATGGTGGTCGCGGTCTCCGGGCTGGTCGCGTTCGCCGCACTGGTGGCGATCGGCCCGCTGCTGGTGCGCGGGCTGGCCACGACGATCGGTCGCGGCATCGCGGCCATCGGTGGCGGTCCCGGCCGGCTGGCCGTGGCCAACGCGACCGACGTGCCGCGCCGCACGGCGGCCACGATCTCCGTGCTGGCGCTGGGCGCCGGGCTGACGTCGGCCCTGCTGGTGGCGCTGGCCTCGGTCGGGGCGTCGAGCGCGGCCAGCATCGCCGAGAACTTCCCGTCCGACATCGTGATCGGCACGGACGGCGCGGCCTCGGCCGCGTCGATCGCCGCGCGGCTGGCAGGCGATCCCCGGCTGGTGGTGCGGGCGGCGGGCTCGTCCGTGCTGGTGGACCCGGCGCCGGGCGTGCCGGAGGGCGTCGCGCGTGACGCCGTCGGCCCGGGTGTCGCCGGGGAGCCGAACGTACTCGTGCAGTACGCGGGTGACGCCCGCGCGGAGCTCGAGACGACGATCGGGGTGGCCGGGCTGATCGGGTTCGGCCTGGTCGGCATGACCGCGCTGGTCGCGATCGTGGGTGTCGGTGTGACGCTGATGCTGTCGATCACCGAGCGGACCCGGGAGACCGGCCTGCTGCGCGCCATCGGGCTCGGCCGTGGCGGGGTGCGGGCGATGGTGGCCTGGGAGGCGGCGCTGAGCGGTGCCGGTGCCGCCGTGCTCGGCGCCGTGCTCGGGTCGGCCTACGGGGTGCTGGCCGTCCGGACGCTCGGGCTGGGCAGCACCACCGTCGCCGTTCCGGGGTGGTCGCTCGCCGGGCTGGTGGTGGGTGTCGTGGCGGTGGCGGTGCTGGCGGCGCTGATCCCGGCCGTGCGGGCGGGACGGGTGGCGCCGATCCGGGCGCTGCAGGACGCCTGAGGCAGCCGGACGGTCAGACCAGGAGTCGACTGCAGGTCGACGTCCATGTCCGGGATCGGCTGCACGCCGGAACCGTGCCACGCAGCGCAGACCAAACCGCCGCGCGCACGTCGGACGTGGGCGCGGCGGTTTCGGCGGTGGGACTCAGGCGGAGGCCGGCTCCAGCACGAAGACGGGGATCTGCCGGTCGGTCTTGGTCTGGTAGTTGGCGTACTCGGGATAGGCGGCGACGGCGCGCTCCCACCACGCCGCCTTCTCGTCGCCGCTGACCTCGCGGGCGACGAGGTCCTGCGTGACGCTGCCGTCCTGCAGTTCGACGTGGGGGTCGGCCGTGACGTTGTGGTACCAGACCGGGTGCTTCGGTGCTCCACCCAGCGAGGCGACGATGGCGTAGGTGCCGTCGTGCTCCACCCGCATCAGCGGCACCTTGCGCAGTTTGCCGGTCTTGGCGCCGCGGGTGGTCAGCAGGATCACCGGCCGGTCCATGATCAGGACACCGTCGGTCGTGCCGTTCTTGAGAATCGTCTCGGTCTGCTCGCGCACCCAGCCGGTGGGGCTGAGCTCGATTTCACCGTCCAAAGCCATGTTGCGAGCAACACCCGGCGGCCCGCGGATCTTCCCGGTGCGACACCATCGGGTTGACACGGGAGCTCGGGCGGATCGGGCTGAGAGGGTGGCTGATGCCACCGACCGTCGAACCAGCCGGGTAATGCCGGTTGTCGGGAGGACATGATGGTCGAGCGCACGATCGGGACGACCCCACCCCGGGTGATGACGATCGCGGGCACCGACTCGGGTGGCGGCGCGGGTGTCACGGCCGACCTGCGGGCGTTCGCCGCGTGCGGGGTGCACGGCTGCGTCGCGGTGACGGCGGTCACGGTGCAGAACTCGGTGAGCGTCTCCGCGGTGCACACCATCCCGCCGGAGACGGTCGCGGCGCAGATCGAGACGGTGGCCACCGACATCGGCCTGGACGCGGTCAAGACCGGGATGCTCGCCACCACCGCGATCATCGAGGCCATCGTCGGGGCCTGCGACCGGGTGGGGATCGGGTCCGGGGGGCGCACCCCGTTCGTCGTCGACCCGGTGGCTGCCTCGATGGGTGGCGACCCGTTGCTCGCCGACGACGCGCTCGACGCGTACCGCACGCAACTGTTCCCCCGCGCCACGGTGATCACCCCCAACCTCGACGAGGTGCGGCTGCTGATCGGCCTGGACGTCCACGACCGCAAGGCCCAGTACGAGGCGGCCCGCGCGCTGCACGCGCTGGGGCCGAAGTACGTGCTGGTCAAGGGCGGGCACCTGAAGGAGGACGTCGACGTCTGCGTCGACCTGCTCTTCGACGGCGAGACGTTCACCGAGTTCCCCGGCCCGCGGTTCTCCACGGGCAACACCCACGGCAGCGGCGACAACATGGCGTCGGCGATCGCGTCGGGGCTGGCCAAGGGCCTCGACGCGCGCGCGGCCACCGCCTTCGCGAAGGCCTACCTGGTGCAGGCCGTGCGCTGGTCCTACCCGCTCGGCGCCGGCCACGGCCCGGTCTCGACGCAGTGGGCGATGCCGGGCTGGTGGAACAAGATCGAGAGCTGAGTACGCCATCGGAAGTCAGGGCTACCCTGGTGACCATGGCCGAGTCCCGGATCGGCGCCGACGACGGCTCCACGCTGCCGTTCACGGCGGTCGCCACCACCACCTGCTCGATCGCGCGCACCGCGGAGATCATCGGGCAGCCGTGGATGCTGGTGGTGCTGCGCGACCTCGCCCACGGCGTGAGCCGGTTCGACCACCTGATCACCCACATCGGGATCGCTCCGGCCGTGCTGAGCAGGCGGTTGCGCACGCTCGTCGACGCCGGTCTCGTGGATCGGGTGGCCTACCGCGAGGTGGGCCACCGGACGCGTCACGAGTACGTCCTCACCACCACCGGACGGCAACTGGGCCAGATCCTGCTCGCCGCCAAGACCTTCGGCGACGAGCACCTCGCCGGCGCCGCAGGCCCGCCCGTGCACGCCGAGCACGCCGGCTGCGGCGGCACCGTCACATCCCGGGCCGTGTGCAGCCACGGTCACGTGCTCACCGCGGGCGATCGGGTCGACGAGCGCGTCGGACCCGGAGCGCTCCTGCCGGGGTCATGAGGCGGGGATCGCGCGCCGCTCGGCCGGCGACATAGTGTGGCGTGCAATGAACGATCGTTCGAGCAGCAGCGAGGCTATTGCATGAGCATCATGGGGACGCGAGTCAAACGCGTCGAGGATCCGGTGTTCCTGTCCCGCGGGGCCACCTACACCGATGACCTGGTCGACGAGCGGCTGACCGGAGCGCTGCACCTGACGCTGGTCCGCTCGCCCGTCGCACACGGGCTGATCACCGCGGTGGACGTCACCGGAGCCAAGGAGGCCCCCGGCGTCGCCGACGTCGTGGTCGGCTCCGACATCGAACTGCCTGCGGTGAAGCTGTTCCCCGCCGCCCCGGACGGCATGGAGCGCGGCTGGCTGGCCACCGACAAGGTGCGCTTCGTCGGCGAGCCGGTGGCAGCCGTGCTCACCGAGGAGGCCTACCAGGGCCAGGACGCCGCCGACCTCGTCGAGATCGACTACGACCCGCTGCCCGCGGTCATCGACCTCAAGGCCGCGCTGTCGGACGAGGTGCTGCTGTTCGAGAAGGCCGGCACCAACCTCACGATCGCGATGGGCAGCGAGGACGACTTCGACCCGCACCTGTTCGACGACTGCGAGGTCGTCATCACCCAGGAGATGGTGAACCAGCGCGTGGCCGCCGCGTCGCTGGAGACGCGCGCCGCGGCCGCGGTCTGGGGCGACGACGGCAGGCTCACGATCTGGTGCTCCACCCAGAACGCGCAGTCGGCACGTGACGAGATCGCCGGCTGGCTCGGGATCGACGCCTCCCTGATCCACCTGATCACGCCGGACGTCGGCGGCGGGTTCGGCGCCAAGATCGGGGCGGACCCGGAGTTCCTGCTGGTCGCGTGGCTCGCCAAGCGCACCGGCCGTCCGGTCAAGTGGACCGAGAGCCGCTCGGAGAACATGACCGGGATGGTGCAGGGCCGCGCCCAGCTCCAGACGGTGACGATCGGCGGCAACCGCAACGGCGACGTGCTGGCCTACCGGCTCGACGTCATCGCCGACGCAGGCGCGTACCCGCGGCTGGGCATGATCCTGCCGATGTTCACGCGCATGATGGCGCCCGCCGTCTACGACATCCCCAAGGTCGAGTCGCGCGCCCGGGCCGTCGTCACCACCACCACGTCCACCGGCGCCTACCGCGGCGCGGGGCGACCGGAGGCCACCGCGGCGATGGAGCGGGCCATGGACCTGTTCGCCGTCGAGATCGGCATGGACGTGGCCGAGGTGCGCAGGCGCAACGTCGTGGCGCCGGACAGGTTCCCGTTCACCACCAAGGGCGGTGCGGTCTACGACTCCGGCGAGTACGCCAAGGCCATCGACTCGGTGCTCAACGCGTCCGGGTACACGGAGCTGCGGGCCGAGCAGGCCGCCCGGCGCGAGAGCGGCGCCGCCCAGCAGCTGGGCATCGGCGTCTCGGCCTACGTCGAGATCACCGGGGGTGGGGCCTTCGCCGAGGACGCCTCGGTCGAGGTGCACCCCGACGGCTCCGTCACGGTGCTGACCGGCACGTCACCGCACGGTCAGGGCCACGCCACGGCGTGGGCGATGCTCGCGAGCGAGCACCTCGGCATCCCGGTCGACCGGATCACGGTCAAGCACGGTGACACCGACCTGATCCCGCGTGGTGCCGGCACGATGGGCTCGCGCAGCCTGCAGACCGGCGGCGTCGCGGTCTACCAGGCGGCGGGCGAGCTCGTGGAGCTCGCCAAGCAGCGCGCGGCCGACATCCTCGAGGCCAACATCGACGACCTGGAGGTCGTCGACGGCTCGGTGAAGGTCAAGGGCACCGACTCGGGCATCGAGCTCGCCGCGCTGGCCGAGCGCGAGCAGCTGCGCGTCGACACGGTGTTCGACAGCGGCGCGCCCAGTTTCCCGTTCGGCGCTCACGTCGCCGTCGTCGAGCTCGACATCGAGACCGGCCGGGCCGTGGTGGACCGCATCATCACCGTCGACGACGCCGGGCCGGTGCTCAACCCGCTGCTCGCCGAGGGGCAACGCCACGGCGGCATCGCGCAGGGCATCGCGCAGGCGCTGTTCGAGGAGGTCGTCTACGACGAGGACGGCAACCCGCTGACGGCCACGTTCGCCGACTACGCGTTCCCGTCGGCGGCCGAGCTGCCCAGCTTCACGCTGATGGACATGGCCACGCCCACGCCGCTGAACCCGATCGGGGCCAAGGGGATCGGCGAGGCCGGCACCATCGGCGCCACCCCTGCGGTGCAGAGCGCGGTGATCGATGCCGTGTCGTACCTCGGCGTCCGCCACATCGACATGCCGACCAGCCCGCTGCGGGTCTGGAACGCCATCAACAGCGCCACGGGAGGTGCCGAATGACCGAGAAGGTCCAGATCGCCGTCAACGGGGCGGACACCGCCGCCGACGTCGAACCCCGGCTGCTGCTCGCGCACTACCTGCGCGACGTGCTCGGGTTCAAGGCCACCAACATCGGATGCGACACCACATCCTGCGGTGCATGCACCGTGCTGCTCGACGGCGAGTCGGTGAAGTCGTGCACCGTGCTGGCCGTGCAGGCCGACGGCCGGTCCGTCACGACGATGGAGGGCCTGTCGCCCGACGCCGAGCACCTGCACCCGGTGGCCGCCGCCTTCCACAGCGAGCACGGGCTGCAGTGCGGCTTCTGCACGCCGGGCATGATCATGGCAACGGTGAGCCTGCTCGAGGAGAACCCGACCCCGTCCGAGCGGGAGATCCGCGAGGGGCTCGAGGGCAACCTGTGCCGCTGCACGGGTTACCACAACATCGTCCGCGCCGTGCAGGTCGCGAGCGGGCAGACCGCCGGGAGCGGCGCATGATCCCCGTCGAGTTCTCCTACGCCCGGCCGGACTCGGTGGACGGCGCGCTCGCGCTGCTCGCCGAGCACGGTGAGGACGCCAAGATCATGGCAGGCGGCCACTCGCTGCTGCCGGTGATGAAGCTGCGGCTGGCCACCCCCGAGATGATCATCGACATCGGCCGCCTCACCGAGATCGACTACATCCGGCTCGACGGCGACGAGGTCGCGATCGGTGCCGGCACCCGGCACCGCACGGTCGCGTCGTCGACGTTGCTGGCCAAGGAGTCGCCGCTGCTGCCGGCCGTCGCGCGCACGGTCGGGGACCCGCAGGTGCGCCACCGCGGCACGCTGGGCGGCTCGCTCGCACACGCCGACCCGGCGTCCGACCTCCCGGCCGCGGTGCTCGCGCTGGGCGGCACGATCGTGCTGCGCGGGCGCAACGGCACCCGCAGCGTCCCGATCACGGAGTTCTACACCGGCGTCTTCAGCACGGTCATGGAACCCGACGAGCTGATCGTCGAGATCCGGGTGCCGCGCACGGGTACGGCGGGCTTCGCGTACGAGAAGTTCGTGCGCCGGGCCAACGACTGGGCGATCGTCGCGGTGGCCGTCGTCGACGGCCGGGTCGGACTCGTCAACATGGGCGGCACGCCGCTGCGGGCGTCGGCCACCGAGGCCGCGCTGGCCGACGGGGCGTCGATCCCGGAGGCCGCCGCGCTGGCCGACCAGGGCACCGAGCCGAGCTCGGACCTGACGGCGACGGCCGACTACCGCAGGCACCTGGCCCGGGTGCTGACCCGCCGGGCGCTCACCACGGCCGCGGGAGGCTGATCGGCGCCCCGCGCCGGCCCCGTTGCAGGAAGGCCACCTTGCCGCAAGATCCTTGCGGCAAGGTGGCCTTCCTGCAATCGAGGCGCGGGCGGGCTGGCAGGGTCGGCCCGTGCCGTTCACCCTCGCCCACCCGGCCGTGGTGCTGCCGCTGCGGCGCTGGCTCCCGCTGCCGGCGCTGGTGGCGGGGTCGCTCGCCCCTGATCTCCCGTACTACCTGCGCCACGCGATCCCGCGGTTCCTGCACCCCGAGCTCGCCCACACCCCGATCGGCCTGGTCGGGATCGACCTCCTGATGGGGTTCGCCCTGCTCGCCGCCGGCCGGGCAATGGCAGCGCCGGTGATGGCGCTGGCGCCGCTCGGCTGGCGGGTCCGGGTGCCTCGACCCGGGCGGCCCGCGGTGGGGCTCTGGTGGCTCGCCCCTTCCGTCGCCGGGGTGCTGGTGGGCGCGGTCACCCACCTGCTCTGGGACCAGATCACCCACGCCGACGGCGCCGCGGTGCAGGCATGGGCCTGGTTGCGGACCCCGGTGCTCGGGCCGAACGCGCTGTTCAACGTCCTCTCCTACCTGTCGGCGGCGGTCGGGATCGCGGTGCTGCTGTGGTGGGCCCGGCGCTGGTACCGCGGCGCGCCGGTGGAAGCCGTCGCCTGGCAGGCCGTGCCGGGCGGGGTCCGCGGCGCCGTTGCGGTGTGCTGCGTGCTCGCGGCGGCGATCGGCGTCGGGCTGACGGCCGCCGAGCTCGCGTCCGAGTCCGACCAGACGTCCTACGACGTCGTCCGCAACGTCATCATCGGTGCCGCTCAGGGCACTGCAACGGCCCTGGTCGCCTACGCGGCGCTCTGGTACGCGCGCCGCAGCGTCAGCCGTGCCGGACCTCGGTGACCCACTCGGCCCGCGGCTGCGTGTGCAGTTGCCAGTAGCGCTCGGCGATCTCGTCCGGGTCGTAGGCGGTGCCGGTGGCGACCGGTCCACCGACCGTCACCGACGCGAAGTGCACGCCGTCGGCGCGGTACTGCGCGTCGAGCATCGTGACGAGCGCGCGCACCGCGACCTTGCCGAGCGAGAGGCTGATGTAGGTCGGCACCGGTTCCGGCATGCCGCCCGTGATCAGGAACGTCCCGGCGCCCCGTTCGGCCATTCCGGGCGCCACGTGGGCGGCGGTCGTGATGGCTCCCACGACGTTGACGGCCCAGCTCTGCAGCTGCTCGGCGGCCGACAGCTCGCCCAGCACGTCCCACTGGATCACCGCGGCGTTGTAGACGACGACATCGGGCGGGCCCACCTCGGCCGCCGCCTTGTCGAGCGCCGCGCGCAGGCCGGGCTCGTCGGACACGTCGGCCGTCAGCGCGACGACCGGGACGTCCGACGGCGCGAGGTCGGCGGCCACGGCCCGCACGGTCGCGGCCGAGCGGGCGATGACCGCCACCGGAAGGCCTGCGCGCGCGAACCGCAGCGCGACCGACCGGCCGATGCCCGGCCCGGCCCCGATGACGACTGCTCCTGGCATGGTCTGCTCCTCACACATCGCGGTGTTCTCGATGCGGCCGACGCTAAGTTCTCACATGGATGTGAGGTCCAGCCGAACGTGGCGGAGGCGACATGCGCATGGGTTCCTTCTCCCGGGCCACCGGGGTGAGCGAGCGGCTGCTGCGCTACTACGAGGAGCAGGGCCTGCTCCGCCCCGCCCGGCTCGCCAGCGGCCACCGCGAGTACGCCGAAGCCGACGTCGCCACCGTCGCCCACATCCGGGGGCTGCTGGCCGCGGGGCTCACCACGGCCACGATCGGCCAGGTGCTGCCGTGCGTCGCGGGCGGCGAGCGGATGGTGCCGAACTGCCCGGAGCTCGCGGCGATGCTGCAGCGCGAGCGGAGGCGGATCAGCGAGTCGATCGAGCAGTTGCAGCACTCGAGGCAGCTGATCGACGAGGTGCTGGCGGCGAAGCCCGAGGCCCCCGCCCTTCCCCGACGGGACCGGGTGCGCGCCACCGCGCCAACCTCGTAGCCACCGCGCCGACGTCTCGCCATCGGCGCGGTGGCCATCTGGTTGGCGCGGTCGTCGCGGGCCGCCGCCGCGCCAACCTCGTAGCCACGGCGCCAACGTCCCGACATCGGCGTCGAGGCCAACTGGTTGGCGCCGTCAGCGACGGGCACGCCCCGCGCCCCCCAACCGCAGGAAGGGGGACGCACTCGGACTGACGTTGCAGGAAAGCCACGTTCCCGCAACGTCGTTGCGGCAAAGTGGCTTTCCTGCAACGGGTCGGGCGGGGCCGGGCCGTCCGATCCCCACCCGCCCGAACCGCTCAGCCCGTCAACCCCGCCTCCTGCGCCGCGATCGCCGCCTGCACCCGCGAGCGCAGGCCCAGCTTGGTCAGCACCCGGGAGACGTGGGTCTTCGTGGTGGCCTCGGTGATCACCAGTTCGGCGGCGATCTCGGCGTTGGACAGCCCCCGACCGAGGCAGGTGAGGACGTCGCGCTCGCGCGGGGTCAGGTCGGCCAGGCCGGGAGGGGGTGCCGCGGCCCGCACCGGTGCCGCCAGCCGCGACAGCACGCGGCGGGTGATCTCCGGGGCCAGCACCCCGTCCCCGCGGGCAACCGCGCGCACCGCGTCGAGCAGCGCCGGTGCCGATACCGACTTGAGCAGGAAGCCCGCCGCGCCTGCCGCCAGTGCCGAGTCGACGTAGTCGTCGAGGTCGAACGTGGTGAGCACCAGCACGTCGCAGACGGCGTCGGCGACGAGCCTGCGGGTGGCCTCGATGCCGTCGATCCCGGGCATCCGGATGTCCATCAACACGATGTCCGGTGCCAATCTGCGGGCCATCGCGACGGCGGCGAGCCCGTCGGCCGCCTCACCGACCACGTCGATGTCCGGGGCCGAGTCGAGGATCATCGCGAGGCCGGTGCGGATGGCCGACTGGTCGTCGGCCACCACAACGCGCACGCTCATGACGGCACCGGGAGGGACGCGCGCACCGACCACCGGGTGCCGTGCTGCTCCGCCACCACCCGGCCGCCGACGGCGCTCGCGCGCTCGCGCAGCCCGAGCAGTCCGGTCCCGGTGCCCCCGGCCGGTGCCGCATCCGGGACGAGGTCGTTGTCGATCTCCACCACGAGCATCCCCGCATCGTTGCGCAGCGTCAGCCCGACCGCGCTGCCCGGTGCGTGCTTGGCCGCGTTGGTGAGCGACTCCTGCACGATCCGGTAGGCCGCGAGGTCGACGGCGGCCGGCACCGCGGCGGCGGGTGGGCGCCGGTCGTCGAGCGTGATCGTCAGCCCGGTGGCGCGCGCCGTCTCGAGCAAGGTGCCGAGGCTGTCGAGCCCGGCGGGGGCCGTGCGCGGCTCATCGGCCGCGGCATCGTCCTCGCGCAGCAGCCCGATCATGGTCCGCATCTCGTTGAGCGACGCGACGCTCGTGGTCCGTACCGACGTGAGGACCCGGCGCAACGTCGCGGGATCCGGGTCGGGCAGCGACAGCACGGCCTCGGACTGGATCGCGATGGCCGAGAGCTGGCCCGCGATCACGTCGTGCAGGTCGCGGGCCATGCTCGCGCGCTCGGCCGTGACGGCGGCCAACCGGTCCAGCTCGGCCACGCGGCGCGTCTGGTCGGCGCGGTCGCGTTCGACGCCGGCCTGTTCCTGGTGCCGGCGCACCTCCCGGCCCCACAGGACCGGGATGCCCAGCAGCGCCGTGATGCTGAGCAGGATCTGCACGGCGTCGCTGGGGCCCTTGGCGATCAGCCCGACGACACCGAGAGCGACGATCACGACGCCGGCCGCGCCGGAGACGGCCCAGCTCACCCGCCGCGACGTGTGCAGCACGGCGCAGTAGAGCAGGTCGGTGAACATGAGCAGGACGCCGGTACCGGTGCCGCCGGTGATCACGATCCCCCACGCCATCGCGGCCGTCGTCAGCCCGAGACCTACCAGCGGATGGGAGCGCCGCTGCGTCGCCCCGACGCAGGCCACCCCGATCTGGGCGAGCTCGACCCACAGCGCGGGGGAGGGCTCCGCCTGCCACCAGGTGATGCGCGCGACGGGCACCACCATCAGCAGGAACACGCTGCCGAGGAGGTAGGCGGCCGCGTACCCGAGATCACGCACCCGGACGTCGGTCGGCATGCGCACATCCCAGCACGACCGAAGTCGTGCCGCGTCACTCGAAGGTCGTACCCATGGCGGTGAGAGATCAGCACGAGGACCGACGACCCGTGGCCGCTGCGCCGCCAAGCTCTCCTGCCATGGGGAACTTCCTGTCCGCGAACCCGCTCGTGCTGCTCATCGCCGCCTGCGAGCTCGGTTTCTGGGTGCTGCTCGTGCTGGGGCTCGCCGCCCGCTACCTGTTGCGGGCGCGGGTGCTGAGCACCGTCCTGCTGCTGCTCGTGCCGGTGCTCGATCTCGTGCTGGTCTCGGCGTCGATCATCGACGTCGCCGGTGGCTCGGCTCCGGGGCTGACCCACGGTCTCGCCGCGGTCTACCTCGGGTTCACCGTGGCGTTCGGGCACTCGATGATCCGGTGGGCCGACCGGCGCTTCGCCCACCGCTTCGCGGGCGGCCCGCCGCCACCCGCGCCCCCGAAGTACGGCCCCGAGCGCGTTGCCCACGAGTGGCGGGAATGGGGCAAGGCCGCGCTGGCGACCGTGATCGCGCTGGCCGTGATCGCGGTGACGGCGCTGGTTGCCGGCACCGCCGTGCCCGCACCGTTGGACTGGTTCGGCGACCCGATGTGGAACTGGGGCGGGCGGCTCGCCGCGATCGCGCTCATCTGGTTCGTCGGGTGGCCGCTGCGAGTGAGCATCGCGCCGCCCCGGCGTCCCGCCACCACCCACCGCTGACCACACACGAGAGGAACGACCATGCTGGAAGTACTCGGGATCCTGATGATCGTGCAGGGCGTCGGGGGTTTCATCAACAACTGGATCGGCGGCAGTCCCAGCTGGTTCCTGGTGAACTACGTGCCTTTCCTCGACGGTTGGGAGATGCCGGCGAGCGCCGTGCTGGCCGTCGTCGGGGCCGTGGTCGCCGAGCGCGGCGCCAAGCTCCGCAAGCGCGCGGCGAAGGCGTGAGCCGTCAGCGGTGCACGTCGGCCGCGGTGAGCAGCTCCAGCTCGGCCCGGTTCGGCAGGCCCTCCCAGTCGCCCTGCACCGTGACGGCGAACGCGCCAGCGGCAGCGGCCGTTCGCAACCGTTGCGCGGCCGGTGCGCCGTGGATCCGCTCCGCGAGGTAGCCGGCGGCGAAGGCGTCGCCCGCCCCGACCGGGTCGAGCGAGGTGACGGCGAAGACGGGGGCCTCGAGCACCTGCCCGTCGATCAGGGCGGTGGCGCCGCGGGCGCCGCGCTTGACCATCACCTCGGCCGGGCCGAGCGCGGCGAGCGCCCGCAGCGGATCGGGCCCGTCGACGAGCAGCGCCGCCTCCGCATCCGTGACGAACAGCAGGTCGCACCGGGCCGCGAGCCAGCGGTACTCGGTCACCGCATCCGCTGCCGCCCACAGGCCATCGCGATGATTGAGATCCACCGAGACCAGCACGCCTGCGGTGCGCGCCACCTCGACCGCGAACCGCACCGCATCCCGGGCACTGCCGCTGAGCGCGGGCGTGATGCCGGTGACGTGCAGGACCGTCGCCGCGCCCACCACCGCGGGATCGACGTCGCCGGGCCCCAGCCGGGAACCGGCGCTCCCAGCCCGCCGGTAGGACACGCGGGTGACGGCCGCGGTGCGATGCTCCTTGATCAGCAGGCCCGTCGGGGCGTCCGGGTCGACGACGACGCCGGAGACGTCGACCCCTTCACCGGCGAGCGTCTGGCGGACCAGCGCGCCGAACTCGTCGTCACCGACCCGGCCGAACCACGCCGTGCGCACCCCGAGGCGGCCAGCCCCGATGGCCACGTTGGCCTCGGCTCCCGCCACCCGCAGGTCCAGGCTGCGGGCGTGGCGCAGCGGGCCGATGCCAGGCGTGGTGAGCGCGGCCATGGTCTCGCCCAGCGTGACCAGCTGCGGAGTCACGATCCCGGCCCGGCAGCCAGTGCCGCAGCGGCGCGCCCGGCCAGATCGTCGAGCGAGCCACCGCGCAGCGCGTCACCGAGCAGCGGGCTCCCGAGCCCGACCGCGACCGCTCCGGCCGCGAGGTACTCGCCGATCTGGTCGAGTGCGACACCGCCGGTGGGGACGAACGGCACGTCGTCGAGCGGTGCGCGCAGCTCGCGCAGGTACCGGGGCCCGCCGAGGCTCGCGGGGAACAGCTTGACGGCAGCGGCGCCCAGCCCCCACGCCGTCTCGGCCTCCGTGGCGGTGAAGGCCCCGGGGTACCAGCGCAGGCCGGCGTCGTGCGCCGCCGTCGCGACAGCGGGCGAGGTGCCGGGGGACACGACGAACTGCGCGCCGGCGGCAGCGGCGGCCCGTACGTGCTCGGGGGTGCGGGTGGTGCCCACCCCGACCTCGACGCCGTCGCCGTACCGCTCGCGCGTCGCCGTGACGGTGGCAAAGGCGTCCGGCGTGTTCGTGGTGATCTCCAGGCAGGTGATGCCCGCGCCGACCAGCGCGTCGATCGTGGCCGCCAGGTGGGTGCCGTCGTGGCCGCGCAGGATGGCGACGACGCGGGTGCGCAGCAGGTGCGGCCCCGGCCCTGCCGAGCCGGCCGATGCTGTGCTCATGGGGTGCCGACGCTCCAGGCCTGGGCGACCTGCACGAACCCGCGGCGGGCGTACCACTGCAGCGGCCAGTCCGCGAGGTCGGCCGCGAGTGCGACGAGATCGCAGCCGGCGTCGGCCGCGAGCGCCCGCGCCGTGTCGACGAGCGCGTCGCCGTGGCCGAGTCCGCGATGCTCGGGGTCCGTGCTGACGGCGTCGATCCACGCCGTGGCGCCGTCGATCTTCAGCATGCAGGACGCCACCGGCCGCCCGGCCGCCCGCACCGCGAGGTAGCGCAGGTCGACGACGCGCTCCTCCACGCCGTTGCGGTCGGCGAGCTGCGTGATGACGTCGTCGGTGACCCCCGGGATGTCGTGGCGCCACGCCTCGGCCCACAGGGGGCGCAGGTCGTCGAGGTCCACCCGCTCCACGCGTGCGTCGTGCTTCCCGGCCGCGGGCGCCACCATGATCGCCATGTGGTCGGCGTGCCAGCCACGCTCGATCAGCGCTTCGGCGACCGGCTGCTGGCCCGACCCGACGAGGTTGGTCATGCGATGCGCCAGCCCGGCCCCGCCCAGCACCGCGTCGGCATCCGCGACGAGCTGTGCGGCCTCGACCGTGCCGTCGACGAGCAGCTGGTTGTGCATCCGCGACCGGGGCACCTCGGCGGTGAGCACGGCCAGGCCGCCGGTCACCGGGACCACGGTGGTCGCCGCCCGCACCAGCACCGCCTGCTCGAACCCCGCCGCCCGCGATGCCGCGTCGGTCGCAGGCGTCTCGGACACGCCGAACGCGCCGTTCTCGTCGGGTAGGTAGGGCCGCACTGCCAGCACCGCCGAGGTCGGGACGGGGCCGTACGCGTGCGGGAACTGCATGCCGTCCGGCGCCGGCGGGTGCCCGTCCTCCCACCGCACCTCGACGCCGATCCGGTCCGGATCGAGCACCAGCAGCTGGATGTCGCGGCGCCCGGTGAACAGCGCGTTGGCCGGCACCGCGACCTGGTGGGCCGTCGACAGGTGGACGAACCCGACCTCCGCCAGTGACGGCGGCGCGACGACCCCGGCCGCCAGCGCGACCTTCCAGTCGGCCGTGGTGATCATGTGCAGCAACGGGTCGGTCACCGGACCAGTCTCGCCCACCCCCTCCGATCGGACGGGTCCGCCCGGACGATCAGCCAGGGAGCCTTGCTTTGGCACCCGGTGCCAAATAGTGTCGCCTGCACCGCCTCACCCGCTACGAACGGAGCAGCCCATGGCCCCCACGAGCGAGACCGAGACAAGAACAGAAGAGCCCGTGGTCGAGGAGACCCTCGTCGAAGAGGTCTCGATCGACGGCATGTGCGGTGTCTACTAACACCGACGCACCGGCCGGCGCCGGGCCCGCCACGGGCCCGGCGTTCGATCCCGACCGGCCGTTCCGGTGCAGCCCGAGCGTCGCGCTGCGGCCCGAGCCCTTCGGCGCGCTGGTCTACCACTTCGGCACGCGGAAGCTGTCGTTCCTCAAGACCCCGCAGCTCGTCGACGTCGTGTCCGGGCTGGAGAACCACGAGTCCGTGCACGCCTCGATCGAGGCCGCCGGCGTCGAGGAGGCGCAGCGGCCCGCCTACCTGCGTGCATTGGCCGGACTGGCCGCCAACGGCACCATCGAGGAGCGCACATGAAACTCGTGGACCACTTCCAGTACGGCCTGAACTCCCCGATCTGCCTGACCTGGGAGCTCACCTACGCCTGCAACCTCGCGTGCGTGCACTGCCTGTCGTCCTCGGGACGCCGCGACCCGCGCGAGCTCACCACGGCCGAGGCCAAGGGTGTGATCGACGAGCTGCAGAAGATGCAGGTCTTCTACATCAACATCGGCGGTGGCGAGCCGACGGTGCGTCCCGACTTCTGGGAGCTGCTCGACTACTCGATCGACCACAACGTGGGCGTCAAGTTCTCCACCAATGGCATCAAGCTCGACAAGAAGCGTTCTGCGCAGCTCGCGCGCACCGACTACGTCGACGTCCAGATCTCCCTCGACGGCGCCACCGCCGAGGTCAACGACCACGTCCGCGGGCCGGGTTCCTACGCCACCGCCATGCGCGCGCTGGAGAACCTCGCCGAGGCGGGCTTCGGCCAGCCCAAGATCAGCGTCGTGATGACCCGCCAGAACGTCGATCAGCTCGATGAGTTCAAGGCCATCGCCGACAAGTTCAACGCGCAGCTGCGGATCACGCGGCTGCGCCCGTCCGGCCGCGGCGCCGACGTGTGGGACGAGCTGCACCCGCTCCCGTCGCAGCAACGCCAGATGTACGACTGGCTCGTGGCCAAGGGCGATCAGGTCCTCACCGGCGACTCCTTCTTCCACCTCTCCGCGTTCGGGGAGGCACTGCCGGGGCTCAACCTGTGCGGCGCCGGGCGCGTCGTGTGCCTCATCGACCCCGTCGGTGACGTCTACGCGTGCCCGTTCGCGATCCACGAGAACTTCCTGGCAGGCAACGTCCGCTCGCCCGGCGGGTTCGAGGAGGTCTGGAAGAACTCGGAGCTGTTCGCCGAGCTGCGCACGCCGCAGACCGGTGGCGCGTGCCAGAGCTGCATGCACTACGACTCGTGCCAGGGCGGGTGCATGGCGGCCAAGTTCTTCACCGGCCTCCCGCTCGACGGGCCCGACCCGGAGTGCGTGCGCGGCTTCGGCGAGCAGGCGCTGGCGGCACGCGACGGCTCGTTCGCGATCCCGAAGTCCGAGGTCGACCACTCGCGCTCGGCGCCGCGGAACTCCCGGGGTCCGGTGCCGGTCTCGATCGGCATGGGGCGCCCGGACAAGGCCTGCGAGACGAGCCCGCTGGCCGGCATCGCCGGTGACGCGTCGGACTCGCGGCTGCGCGTTCCCGTCGCGGGGCACTGACATCGGCCCGGCTCGCAGTACGAGACTGCGGGCCGGGCTGATACCTCTGCAGGGTCCGGTCGAGCTGGGCGGGCGGACCGCGCCGAGCCGCGTGCTCTTCGGGCCGCACGAGACCAACCTCGCGCGGCGCCGCGAGATCTCCGACCGGCACGTCGCCTACTACGGGCGCCGGGCCGCCGGTGGTGCCGGTGTGATCGTCACCGAGATCGCGTCGGTGCATGACTCGGACTGGCCCTACGAGCGCGCGCCGCTGGCGGCCGACTGCGTCGAGGGCTGGGCGGCGGTGGCGCGCGCCTGCCGGCCACACGGGACGCTCGTGCTCGCCGGGCTCGGCCACGCCGGCTCGCAGGGCAGCTCGGCGTACGGCAGGCAGGCGCTCTGGGGCGCGTCGCGGGTGGCCGACGTGGTCAGCCGTGAGGTGCCGATGGAGATGGAGCAGCCCCAGATCGACGCGCTGGTGACGGGATTCGCCACCGCGGCCGCGCTGGCCGTCGAGGCCGGCCTGGACGGCGTCGAGATCAACGCGGGGCAGTTCTCCCTTCTGCGCCAGTTCGCGTCCGGTCTCACCAACCGCCGCGCCGACGCCTACGGGCGCGAGCGCGACCGGTTGCTGCGGGCGGTGTTGGCGGCCGTCCGCGACAGCGACGGGATCGTCGGGCTGCGGCTGTGCGGCGACGAGCTCGCACCGTGGGCCGGGATCACACCGGAGCAGGCGCTCGCGACGGCCGCCGCCGTCGCCGACCTCGTCGACTACCTCGTGGTGGTGCGCGGTTGCGCGCTCTCCACGGGCGCCACCCGCCCCGATCGGCACACCCCACTGGGCTTCAACCGGGACCTGTGTGCGCGCTTCGCCGGTGCGGTGCCGGTGGTCCTGCAGGGCAGCGTCGTCGACCCGGCGATGGCGCAAGAGGCGCTCGACGGCGGCGTCGCCGACCTCGTCGAGATGACGCGCGCGCAGATCGCCGATCCCGACCTGGTGGCGCACGTCCGGGCCGGTCACCCCGAGCGGATCCGGCCCGCGACGCTGTCCAACCGGCGCACGGCCGTGCGCGACCCGCGCAACCCGATCATCACCGATGACGCCGAGCCGCGCTCCGGGCACGAGACGGACGACCCTCCCGTCGAGGGTGCCGACCCCGAGCCCCGCGACGTGCTCGTCGTCGGCGGCGGCCCGGCGGGGATGGAGGCGGCCCGCGTGCTCGCGCTGCGGGGCCACCGGGTGCGGCTCGCCGAACGCGACGTCGAGCTGGGTGGGGCACTTCGGTGGGCACCGGGTCGGATGGGCCTGCTGATCCGGTGGTGGGAGCGGGAGCTGACGCGGCTGGGGGTGAAGGTCGAGACGGGGGTGCCGGTCGGGCTGCCGGACCTGGACGCGGCGGTGGCCGGCGGCGTCGCGGTGCTGCTGGCGACCGGCGCCCGCGACGCAGAGCCCCCCTACCGGTCGGACGGCGAGGTGCTCAGCGCAGCGGCGTGGACGGCTCGCGCACACCGTCAGGGGGTGACGCACACCGTCGACGGTGTGCGTCACCCCCGCACGGTGTGCGTCAACGATCCGGTGGGGGACGGGGTGGGCGTCGGCATCGCCGTCGCTGTCGCTGCCGCCGGTTGTGCCGTGTCGCTCGTCTGTCCGGATTCCGTTGCCGGTACCCAGCTCGCGGATCCGGCCCCCGTCAACGCCCGGTTGGACCGGGCCGGCGTGCTGCGCGAGCTGCGGTCGGTGCTGGTCGAAGTGGCGTCCGGGCGGGCCGTTCTGGAACACGTCTGGACCGGGCAGCGGCGCACCGTCGAGTGCGACCTGGTGATCGACTGCGGCCACCGTCTCCCCGAGGACGCGCTCGCGCTCGCCCGGCCCGCGCTCGCGAGTGCGGGGGACTGCGTCGCACCTCGGACCGTCCACGAGGCCGTGCTCGAGGGGCGGCGCGCGGCGCTGGCGATCGGGGCCGGATGAGCCTTCTCGACACGCCCCTGCGGCTGGGTCCACTGACGCTGCGCAACCGGATCGTGTTCTCCGCGCACCTCACCAACACCGCGGTCGACGGCCTGCCGACGGCCCAGCACGTGGCGTACTACGCCGAGCGGGCCGCGGGTGGCGCCGGTCTCGTGATCACCGAGGAGCACTCCGTCCACCCGGACGACCGGCCCTACGAGAAGCTCCTCCGCGGCCACGACCCGGCCGTGGTGCCTGGCTACCGCCTGCTCACCGCCGCGGTGCGCGCCCACGGCGCGGCGGTGCTCGCGCAGCTCAACCACAACGGCGGGCAGTCGAGCGGGATGTACTCGCGGCAGCCGGTCCGGGCGCCCTCGGCGATCGCGGACCCGATGTTCCGGGAGGTACCGGCGGCCCTCACCGTGGCGGAGATCGCGGAGCTGGTTTCCGGCTACGCGCTGGTGGCGCGGCACTGCGCCGACGGCGGGTTCGACGGGGTCGAGCTGCAGTGCTCGCACGCGTCGCTCCTGCGGCAGTTCCTCTCCCCGCTGACCAACCGGAGGGCCGACGCGTACGGCGGCGCGCTGGAGAACCGCGTCCGGATCGTGCGCGAGGTGGCGGCGGCCGTCCGGGCGACGATCGGTCCGGGGCGGGCGCTCGGCGTCCGGATCTGCGGTGACGAGGGCCTCGCCGGCGGCATCCCGCTCGCCGAGGCGGTGGCCACCGCCCGGCTCCTCGAAGGGGACGGGCACGTCGACTACATCAACACCTCGATCGGCGTAGCCACGGCGAGCCTGCACCTCATCGAGGCGCCGATGCCGGTGCGACCGGGGTACGCGCGCCACATCCCGGCGGCGATCCGGGCGGCCGTCGCGCTGCCGGTGATCGGCGTCGGCCGCTTCAGCACGCGGGAGCAGGCCGAGGCGACGCTCGACGCCGGTGACTGCGACCTCGTCGGGGTGGTCCGCGGGCAGATCGCCGAACCGGCGTTCGCGCGGCGCCCCGCCCGCACCTGCATCGCCTGCAACCAGGAGTGTGTGGGACGGGTCGGCCTCAACCGGCGGCTGGGCTGCCTCGTCAACCCGCGGGCCGGGCAGGAGGCGCTGCCGCTGCCGGCACCGTCCCCACGCCGCCGGGTACTGGTGGTCGGCGGTGGGCCCGCCGGGCTGCAGGCCGCGGTCACGGCGGCCGGGCGCCGGCACCGGGTGATCCTCTGCGAGCGCTCGCCGTCGCCCGGCGGGCAGGTCGCCGTAGCGGCCAGGGGCGCCGGGCGCGCCGAGTTCGGGAACCTCGTGCGCGACCTCGAGGCGCAGTGCCGGCGGCTGGGCGTCGAGATCCGGACGGGCGTCGCCGTCGATGCCGAGGCGATCGCGGCGGTGGCACCCGACGCTGTCGTGCTCGCCACCGGGGCGCGCCCCGCCCGGCCCGACTGGGGCACCGGGTTGGACCGCGTCGTCGACGTCCGCGACGTGCTCGACGGTCGCGTCATGCCGTCGGGTGCGGTGCTCGTCTACGACGAGTTGGGGTTCCAGGAGGCGGCATCGGTGGCGGAGTCGCTGGCCGCGAGCGGCTGTTCCACGGAGATCATGACGCCCGCGATGGTGGCCGTGCAGGACCTCGGGACGACCCTCGACATGGAGCTGTTCCACCGCAGGGCGCATGCTGCCGGGATCGTGATGACAACGGATCGGGTGGTGCTCGGCGCGACCGCGAAGGGCACCGGGATCGCGGTCTCGGTGCTGCACCACACGGTCGGCACCGGCACCGAGATGATCTACGACTGGGTGGTGTGTGCCGTGCCGGCAGAGCCGGAGGACGAGCTGTGGAAGCAGCTGCGCGAGGGGCCCCTCCCGGTCCACCGGATCGGTGACTGCGTCGCCCCGCGACGCGCCGACGCGGCGGTCCGCGAGGGGCATCGGGTGGGGGTGTCGCTGTGACGCAGAGCAGGCGCCTGGGCGAGCGGACGTGGACCGATCTCGCCGAGCCCGAGGGCCGCACCTTGATCATTCCGGTCGGCTCGATGGAGCAGCACGGACCCCATCTGCCGCTCGACACCGACGCCCGGATCGCCGCCGCCGTCGCCCGCCGGGTCGCGGTCGACGATCCCTCGATCCTGCTCGCCCCGCCCGTTGCCTATGGTGCTTCCGGCGAGCACGAGGGATTCCCGGGAACGCTCTCGATCGGGCATGACGCATTGCGCGCCGTTCTGGTGGAACTGGGCCGGTCCGCCGGCGGGTGGGCCACCCGACTGCTTTTCGTCAATGGTCATGGTGGCAACCTGCCGACCGTTCCCGAGGCCGCCGCGCAATTGCGGGTCGAGGGTCGCGACGTCGCGTGGTTCGGCTGCACGGTGCCCGGCGGTGACGCCCACGCCGGCCACACCGAGACGTCGATCATGCTCGCGCTGGACGCGCCGCTGGTGCGCGAGGACGCCGCGGAGGCCGGCAACACCGCGTCGCTGCGCGAGCTCCTGCCGACGCTCGTGCGGGGCGGGGTCGCGGCCGCGAGCCCCAACGGGGTGCTCGGCGATCCGTACGGTGCGAGCGCCGCACAGGGCGAGATGTTCCTCGCCGGGATGGTCGGGCAGCTGCGCGAGAAGCTCTCCCGCTGGGAGCCCGACGAGCGCGGCCGCCTCGCCTGACGGGCCCGGCGGCATCACCGAACGTCACGCTCGAGGAGCGACGGCAGGTTGCCGCGGATCGGGGCGGCCGGTGGATCCGGTGCGGCCGCGGCGGGCCATCCCGGCGGGCGATTCCGGTGGGCCGCCCTGGTGCCACTCGGGCGAGTCGTCCCGGCGGATCGGTCGGATCGCCACCACGGGGCCCGACGGGGGCTACTCGGGCGGGCTTCTCCGGTGGATCACCCCGAGTGGCCGCACGGAAGGCGGCGGGGTGAGCGCTGCGATTTCGCGGCCGCATCCGTGGTTGTCACGATCCGGCGGATTGACGAACCGCGGCGACGCAGGTTTCCTGCAACGCCGGGGGCGGCGGGGCCCGGGCGGGGAGTGGCCGCACCGGAAGCGGTGGACCTCCGATCCGGTGCATCTCCCGGGGGCGGTCGATACCTGCGGCGCGGCACGTCGCTTCGATGATCGGTGAAGTGGCTGGCCGGTCGGCTCGGGGGTGACCTACCTTCACGGAGTCCGAATCCTCAGGGGGTCGGATGTGGTCTCGGATCGGTCGGTTGCTGTCGCTTCGCAACCGTCGGCCCGGGACCAGTGGAACTGCCGGCGTGAACACGACCGTCCGGCCGCAGGTCGCAGCCTCGAGCGCGACGTGTGAGATTCCGCAGGTGTGTTCCTGCATGTCCACATCCGGATCAGATGCCGCTGACGGCGCGATCCGCTCCCTTTCTGAAGCCGCTTGCGGCCAACCGCACTGGAGTCCTCATCATGCGTTCGCGATCCGCTCACAACGGCGAGGCCACCGGCCTCGTCGGGTGTGCTGACGCGCGTGCGGTGCGGCTGCGGCTCTCGGCGCTCGACCTCCTCCTCGGTGCCCTTCGGCTGACGCTGGCCGTTGCCGGCGCCACCGTGGTGCTGTGGATCGGTGCGGCCTTCCTCGCGACGCCGGCCTCCGCGGCCGTCGTCGCGCCGGTCGCCATGACGACGCAGCCGGGCTCCCAGAAGGGAGGCAAGGACAAGCCCGCTGGATCCGACGGGAAGTCGGAGGACGCACCGAAGAACGATGACAGCAAGAAGGACTCCGCCAAGAAGGAGACCCCGAAGGCTGATGCTCCGAAGGCTGATGCTCCGAAGCCGGCCCCCGAGTACAAGGCCCCCACGAACTCCGGAACGGCGAAGGCGGAGCCGAAGAAGGACCAGCCCGATCTCGGAAAGGAGATCGCGGCAGCCGCTCGCGAGCAGGCGCGCTCGATCGTCGAGCAGCAGACCGCCGCCGCCCAGCAGCTCGTGACGAAGGTCCGCCAGGACGCTGAGCGGGCGGCCGCCGCCGCTGTCCGCAACGCTACGCAGAGTGACAATGGCGAGGACCGCTCAGGCGCCGCTGCGAAGGCCCGCCCGGCCGCGAAGGACACTGGAAGGGCTGTCGGCGACGACACCGCGAAGCGCGTGACCGATCGCGTCCGGGAGGCGGCCCGCGCCGGCGCCGAGGGTGCGAAGGCGATCACCGCCGAGGCGGTCCGGGCTGCGAAGGCCGCCACCGCCGAGCCAGTCGCAGCCAAGCCAGTCGCAGCCAAGCCAGTCGCAGCCAAGCCCGCCGCAGCCAGGCCCGCCGCGGCGAAGACCGGTGCCGCGAAGATCGGGGCCTCCGTCGAGGAGCTGGTCGAGCAGCGCGCCGGCGAGGCGATCGATCGGGCGCAGGACGCGAGCGAGCACGGCACGAAGGCGCAGGCATCGAACAATCGCCGCGTAATTGAGCAGCGTGGAACTGAGCGGCGCGGAAATGGGCAGCGTGGAAATGAGCAGCGTGGAAATGAGCAGCGTGGAAATGATCGGGGCGAATCGGCGAAGCGCGCGATTGCCGGTCTCGATGCGCTGAAGGATCTGCCGGCAAACGCTCGGGAGATCGCTCGTGGGCTCACCGGCGAAAGGGGTGCCACAACGCTGGGCACCTCCGTCGAGCGGATGACGAAGGGCGCGCTGAAGGCGGCCGACATCAACGACCTCGGCGCCCGCATGATCGAACGCGGCTCCGCGATCCGCGATGCGGCCGGTCGCGGCGAGGACATCAGCAAGGCCGTCTCGGCTCTCGTCGCCGAGGCCGGCCGGCTCCCCGGGGCCGGGGCTCGCGGCGGCGCCGACAGCATGCGCAACGGTGATCTCGCGACGCTCGTCGCGCCACTGCTCTCGCTCCTCGACGGTGGCAAGGCGGGTGGCAAATCGGCGGCCGGCTCGGCAGTTGACACCGCGACGCTCGGTGGCCGCGAGGGCGGCACGCGGCCCTGCCCGACGCTGACCGGAACGGGTTGCGCGGACCGCGGAACGCGCCTCGGCGCCGACCGTGCCACGGGCTCCCGCGGCCCGCCGCGGGACGGCTCCCTGATCGGTCGGTTCGCCTCCTCTGCAGACAGTGGCGACCGGTACCGCGATCAGGACGCGCGCAACACCGAGAAGGTGCTCGACGGGCGCATCGCGGTCGACCAGGGTGCCAAGGCCCTCGACGCGGAGGCCAAGGACGTTGCGGCCGGGAAGGTCACGGCCGCGGACCACGCCCAGCACGCGGCGGCGCAGCAGGCACGCGAGCAGCAGCTCGCAGCGGACCGCGCGAAGATCGACCCGGAGCGCTCGCAGCTCGTGGACGAGGTCGTGGACGGCCACGCCGCACTGACGAAGACCCAGGCGGATCTGGACGCCGAGCAGAAGCAGGTCGCGGCCGGCAAGGTCACCGCCGCGGCGCACGAGGCCAACGTCGCGCAGTACGACACGCAGAAGGACAAGGTCTACGACGCGACCGACGAGCTGCGCCGGGCCACCGAGCTCAGCTCCCCGAACACCGTCCCGTCCCGGGCCCCGAGCGACGGCTCCGTCGCGGGCTGCGGCTCCAGCGGCGCCTTCTACGAGTGCGACGCGACGAGCACGTCGAAGGACGGCCAGCAGCAGGACCGCTGCCTCGCGCTCGCCGGCGTCTCCACCGGCTGTGGTGTGTCGACCGCGTCGGGCGATACGAAGGGCTCGGCGTCGTGCGTGCTGACCGGAGCCGAGCAGGGCTGCGGCAGCAACACGAACAAGGGCGACATCACCGGCACGGCATGGTGCGCGTCGGGCGTCGGGGACTGCGGGCAGAGCAGCCAGGCGACGGCCAGCGGTGCCGGCACCCTCTGCGAGACCGACGGCAGCAAGTGCACCGGCGCCACGAACGGCCCGGCCGACCGCATCCCGGAGCCGGGTACGACGGCCCCGGACCGCACCGCCACCTCGGTGTCGTGCACCGGCAAGTGCGGCGTGTCGGGAGTCTCCGACCTCGCAGGCGCGGACGCTGCCTGCCGCACCGCCGACGGGTTGTGCGACGCGTCCAGCACGGGCGCCTCCCGCAGCGCGGACCGCACCACCGGCACTGATCGTCAAGCGGCGTCCGCGAAGTCCGCGGGAACGCCGGTCGGGGACGATCAGCGCGGGAACGGCAGCGGCACCGGGCACTGCGCGGCGACCAGCGGTGGCTGCGACCTGTCGACGGCGGTGCGGTTCGACGAGGGTCGTGCCGTACAGGCCGACGCGCAGGCGCGCTGCGGCGACGGTGCGGTCGGGTGCTCCGGCAACGCCACCACGAGGTCGGGCGCGTCGAGCACGACCGTCCCGGCCACCGCCGCGGCGGCGGCCCCGGCCGCTCCGGCACCGGCTCGCACCACCGACGGCGCAGCGGACTGCAGCGTGACCGCGGGCGGTTGCCGCGCCCACTCCGGTTCGACCGCCGACGATCGGGGCGCCGCCGGGAGGAGCGACACGACGATCCAGGTCGAGTGCGGCGAGCAGACCGGCTGCACCGGCAAGGGCGACACGTCGACGAAGGCCAACGCCACCGGCGCGGTCGTCGACACCACCCGCGACGGTTCGGGCACGGCGCACTGCGAGGTCACCTCCGGCGGGTGCGACGCGGCCAGCAGCACGGTCGCCGACAACCCGGTGAACACCGCGGCGCCGAAGGTCGCGACCCGCAACGCGCTCCTCGACACCACGGCCACATCGACCTCCACTGCACCCGCGGTCGTGACCGACGGCGACGGCGGCGCGCACAGCCAGACCTCGGCCCACGTCGACTGCGGCGCCACGGTCGGTTGCACCGGCAAGGCGAGCACCGCGACCACGGGCAGGATCACCGCGCCGGCCGCGGCAGCTCCGACCGCAGTCGCGGCAGCTGCACCTGCCGCGGCCCCGGCCGGTCCGGCCGTCCGCGAGACGAATTCCGCATCCAACTGCGAGGCGACCGCGGGTGGTTGCTCGAGCGAGTCGGCCTCCGACGTCGGCGACCACAACGCCGACGGCACGGTCGAGCCCGCGACCGCGGCCGGTCGCGAGCTGACCGCGTCGAGCACCGCGAACGCGACGGTCGACTGCACCACGGACACCTGCACCGGCTCCGGCGCGACCACCACATCCGGTGGAGCGTCGGGCGACATCGTCGGGATCCGTGACAGCAGCGCCACCGCCGGCTGCACCGCCCACGGCACCGGCGCCGGCTGCCGGACGGGTACGACGACGAAGGTCGCCGACCGCGCCGCCTCTGCCACCGTCGACCCCATCACGGGTGTTGCCGCTGTGGCAGGCCCGGCCAGCGTCTCCGCGGCGACCGCCAACGTGCAGTGCACCGGGGGCACCACCGCGTGCGGTGGTTCGACGACGACCGCCACCAGTGCCCGTGACACCGCGGTGTCGCCGGCGGCGCGTGGCACCTCGTCGGCGTCGGACTGCACGGTGACCGGTGGCGGTTGCCAGGGTGCGTCGTCGTCGAAGGCCTCCAGCGCCGCGGACTACATCGTGATCGACCCGACCACGGGGAAGCCGGCGGCGGGCCAGCCGTCCAGCGGCCCGACGTCGATGTCGAGTTCGAGTGCGAGCGTCGACTGCGCCGCGGGCGCGGCCTGTTCGGGCACGGTCCACACCTCGACCACGGCGTTCGACGGCGCGGTTGACGGCGGCAGGCCGCGCACGTCGGAGGGCACGGCGAGCTGTGCGGGTGGCACGGGTGGCTGCCAGGTGCAGTCGGTGTCGAACGCCTCGACCGGTCCCGGTTCGGCGCTGGTGATGGCGGGCCCGGACCAGAAGACCAACGTTGCCCGGTTGGGTGCGGGCCCGTCGGCGGCGTCGGCCTCGGGTGCGGCGTTGACCTGCGAGGGTCAGAGCGCGTGCTCGGGCAAGGTGACGAGCGCGGCGACGGCGACCGATCCGTCGGTGTCGCCGGATCCGCGCGGTTCCCACAGCGAGGGCTCGTGTGAGGGTGTCTCGGGTGGTGTGTGTCAGGCGGTGACGAACTCCGGTGCCTCGTCGGGGCCCGACGCCAACAGCATCGCCCCGCTGGTGCAGGCCCGGTCGACGCAGAACGCCACGGTCACCTCCGGCACCACCGGGGACCAGCCGCAGGCTCCCCCGACCGACCAGGGCGGCAAGGCTCCCGGCCCGGACCAGCCCGCCACCCCGCCGGCACCGACGGCCCCGGGTTCGAGCGCGAACAACGGCGGCCCGACCGTCGCGGGTGCCTCCTCGTGGACGATGGCCAACGCCACGCTCGACTGCGCCGGTGGCGACGCCGGGTGCAAGGGCACGGCCACCAGTTCGGCAGCGGGCAGCGCCGGCCCGACCGCCCTGACCGGTGCCGACGGGGCCCGCGGCCCCCCAGCGGGCAACTCGACCACCAGCGGCAGCTGCTCGGGTGCGGGCGCCTGCCACGTCGAGACGGGTTCCACCGCGGGTTCGGGCCAGGTTGTCGCCGACATCATCGCGGAGCAGCAGAACACCAACGCCACGCAGCTGGCCCAGCAGGCCGCGCAGGCGAAGCAGGACGCAGACCAGGCTGCGCAGATCGCCGCCCGCCAGGGCGCGACGGCGCAGGAGAAGACGAAGGCCACCGACGCGGCTGCCGCTGCGAAGGCGGCGAGCGACGCGGCCACGCAGGCAGCGGACCTGGCGAAGAAGCCGGTGACGAACGCACCTGCGACGTCGAGCCAGTCGCTCGTCACCGCACGGTGCGCGAGCGCGGGCTGCACGGCGACGACGACCGGTGACACCTCGGGCGTGCCGGGCACGTCCCACACCGACGCGACCTGTACCGCGGCAGCATCGGGATGCGCGACGAGCAGCAACGCCTCGACGATCACCGGGCGCGACTCGGGCCAGACCACGGGCGACGGCGCGGCAGCGACGCCGGTCCCGGGCGTCTCCGGCTCGGGCCAGACCGGCTCGCAGATCAGCTGCCCCGAGGCCGGGTGCACCGGCGCGGTCACCGGCTCCGCCGAAGCCGTTGCGGGATCGGACGGGCGGCAGTCGCGCAGCACGGCGAGCGGCGACACCCGCTGCGACGGCACCACCGCCTGCCAGGCGCAACTGACGGCCGGAACGACCCTGTCGGCATCGGCTGCCGGTGCGAAGCCGGAGGAGAGCTTCGGGAGCACCGGCGCCTTCGTCACCGCGATGTGTGCCAACGGCACGGCGACCGGTTGCGCGACCCGCGCGACGTCGACCACCTCCGCGGCCGGTTCGGCCACGGTGAACGCGACGGCGAATGCCACGTGTGCCACCGCCGGTGGGTGCCAGGCCGGTACCGGTGGATCGGTCGGGAAGGATCTCGCCGACGTCAACGCCACGTGCGCGGGCACCGGCTGCACGACCCATACGGAGGGGGCCGGCCACTCCGACGCGCTCGGCGGCACGAACACCGCTGCCGCGCACTCCGACTGCACGGCGGGTACGGACGGGCAGTGCGCCGTCTCGAGCCGGGTCGGGGCGAGCCGGGACTACGCGCTCGCGGGCGCGACCTGTGCCGGCACCGACGGCTCCACCTGTTCGTTCTCCTATCGCGCGGAGAGCCACGCCACGGCAGCAGGCGCGCATGCCGACGCTGTCGGCTTCCTCGACGGAACGGTCGGCGGCGGCCAGGCCGTCACGTCGGCCACCGCCGAGAGCGGCCCGGGCTGGGCCCAGGCATCGGCGTCGTGCCAGGCGACCGAGGGCACCCAGTGCAGCTACCACTACGAGGCGACGAGGTCGGCCTCGGCGAAGGACGGCCGGACCGGCTCGAAGGCGACGGCCTACGCGCACGGCTCCGGGGGCGGGACCACCGGTGCCGGCGGCGTCGCGGTCACGGCGTCGGCCGCCGCGCGCGGCAACCACGCCGAGGCCTCGGCGACGTGCGTCGGTGCGGCGAACTGCACGTCGTCGTTCTCCGCGGAGGCCCACGACAAGGCCCGCGGGTTCCAGAACCCCACCGAGACGGGCTGGGGCGGCTGGAACGACGCGAACCGCTGGGGCAAGTGCTCCGGCAGCAACGGTGGCTGCGGCGTGACGGCGCACGCCGTCCCCGGGATGGCCCGCGGTGGATGGAGCGAGTGCACGGGCGACTGCGGCAACTTCACGCAGGGCGGGACGAACGTCTTCACCGCGACCACGCCGTCGTTCCAGGAGCAGCGCCGCCGGGCCGCGGCGGCGGAGGCCGCGCGCAGGCGGGCGGCAGGCGTCGCGGTCGACAAGAACGGGAACCCGATCGGGCCGATGGGGCCCGAGGTCGTCGTGGCCGAGGGCGGCTACGAGACGGTGACGGTCCCGATCGACGACGGCTCCGGCAACCTCCGGGTCGGCGCCGGCAAGAAGGTGACGCGCGTCGTCGTCCGCACCGCCGACAACGGCACGGAGGACCGCAACGTCTGTGCCGTGTCCGACGCATGCCACGCGGGTGGCGTCGGCAACGGGCCGAAGGCCGACTACGACCCGAAGGCGGCGACGGACCGCAGGTTCGTGTCGTCCACCGCGGGACCCGCCGGTGGCGTCGGTCGCAACGTGGTCACGGGAGAGACCCGGGCCGGGATCGGTCAGGATGCGCAGGGCCGGACGCGGACGACAGTGGGCGGCCAGGGCAGCATCACCGACGGCCGTACCGGTGCCACGGTCCACATCACCCCGGACCGCGCCGGTGTCACGAACACCGTGCAGCTGGTCGACCGGCCCCGGGCACCGTTCGAGGGCCAGATCGACGGTGCGGTCGAGTACGCCGGTCCGAAGGTCGACCTGCCTGCGAACATCAAGGCGATCAACCCGCAGGGTCCCGGTTTCGGTGTTGATCACCTGAGCACGGGCGGTGGCCTCACGACGTTCGGTGCCAACGCGACCGGCCAGGCTGTCTTCAACTTCCACGGGGTCGGCAAGTTCACCACCGCCGAAGGCGACACGATCACCGGCGGCGCAGCGCACAGCGTCGCCGACATCGCCACGCGGGCACCGGGCCAGCAGGGTGTGTACTCGGTGGCCGGGCCGGGCTCCATCGCGTTCGCCGACGGGTACTCGATGGCCAACCAGGCGCAGGACCCGAAGAAGGGCCTCGCCGCGCTGACACCCGACGAGCAGGGCAAGGGTGGCTACCTGAAGTGCGTCGGCGACTGCACCTCGGTCCGGCCCGGCACGGCGAGCGCCACCTACAACCCGGTGACGACGTGCACGAACTGCCGGCTCGCGGAGCACCTGGCCACGGGCAGCGGCCCGCGTCCCAACGGGTGGGGCGAGGTGGAGCTGTTCGACGGCAGCAACGTCGGCGGCGTCACCCGCTACACCCCGGAGGGCGACAGGCAGCAGTGCATCGGGGCGAACTGCTCCTTCACGCAGTTCAACCGGGCAGCGGACGGTAGCGGCGGCGGCGCGGTCTGCTCGACGGGTACGGCGCAGGCCAGCTGCATCGGCAGCAACCGGGAAGGGGACAAGGTCAGCTGCGACAACGGCCACGGCGGGGACTGCCGGACCGGCCTGCTCTACCGCGACAAGGACGGCAACCACGCCGGGATGTACTGCGAGGCCACGGGCGGCGCCTGCACCCCGCTTCCCGGCAAGGGCCTGGCCGGCGGGGACGACATCATCATGAAGGCGCCGGCGCGACCGGACGGCCTGGACGTGATCACCTATGACCCGGGTCTGCAGCTGACGGGGATGACCGTCTCCGACCTCATGGGTGAGGCCCCGATCCGCAAGATGGCGGAACCCGGCGTGCCGGCCAAGGCTCCGGAGCAGATCAGCCGCGACAACGTCATGATGGGCGCGCTGGAGGACACCGCCACCGCGCGGGAGTCCCGGTCCGAGTACACCGATCTGGTCCTCGGTCCCGCCGACGCCAACGGCCGGCGGTCGGGCAACGGGCAGGTCCGGCAGCTCCACCAGCTGACCGAGGACGCGCTGGCCGACGACGGCCGGATCGACGCCGCCGAGGCCGCGCAGATCGACCCGCTGCGCACCGCGATCGACCAGCAGGCGCCGGGCCTGGCGGACCGCTGGAGTGCGGCCCAGGAGCGGCTCGACGTCCTCAAGTACAACCACTGGACCGCGCCGGACATCAGCGCCGCCGCCGTGCAGGCGGCGAAGGACAACACGGTCGTGGCGAAGGTGCTCAACGGGGCCGACCCGCACAACGGGTACGACCCGAGCAAGGGCGACCCGACCGAGGCACAGCGCCAGCAGGCCATCACCATCATCGCCGACCAGCAGGACGAGCTGGGGCGCGCGACCGTCGACCTGAAGAAGGCGCAGGCCCCGCTCACGGTGGCCTACAACGAGCACGCCACGGCCTACGACAAGGCGGTCGACGAGGTCATGGCCCGCGGCGGGGCGACGCCGTCGGAGAAGAAGGACCTCGACGCCCAGCGCGAGAAACTGCTGGCGGAGCCGGGGAACATCGCCGACGCCACCCGGGCCCAGCAGGACCGGATCAACGCCGTCAAGGGTCAGCTGCGGATCAGTGACCTGGCCTTCGCCGATGCGTCCGGCAACGACACGTTCGCTGCCGACCTGCACGCCGCCAGCGACGAGCTGGACCGGACCCGGGCGCTCGACCAGCGACTCACCGCCTCGTCGGACCCCCGCACCCACGCCATGGCAACGACCTACCACCCGCTCGACACGCTGGCCGACCTGAACTACGACGCGGTACGGGACCGGCCGCTGAACTACTACTCCAGCTACCTCTCCGGGATGAACCTGCCGTCCTCGGGGCTGCCCGATGTCACGTACGCCCAGACCGCCGTCATCGTCGGTCCCAAGCTGGACAGGGACATGCAGGCCCGCGGCGGTGGCCTGGCCGAGGCCTGGCCGAAGATGGACCCCAACCTGAAGGCCAACATCGCCGCCTACGCGCTGGCACCGCGCAACGCGATGGCAGGCGACGTCTCCGGCACGCACGACGCGCTGCTCAGCGATCCCGACTTCGTCAGGGCCGCCGTCGACGCGCAGCGCCGGACCGATCCGAAGGCGCCGGAGCTCAGCGGCTACGTGGACTGGTACGCCCACGGCGCGAACCACCCCGACGACTGGGACTACTGGACCGGTCATCTCAGCTCGGACGCGAAGAGCTCCCTGGAGTCGGACTACGGCAAGTTCAGCCAGGACTGGATGACCGCCACGCTGGACAACATCCACAACATGGCCTCGATCGGCGCCAGGAAGGTCATGGACTTCCATGACGGGAACGGGCCGCGGATCAGCGCCGACGGCGCGGACGCCGTCGGCAACGTCGCGACGTTCCTGCCCGGCCTCGTCCTGCACGGGGGCAAGGACGTCTACTCGCTGGCCACCATCGCCGGGGCGGGAGCGGCCTCCGCCGTCATCGGGGACTCCCGGCCGCTGCAGGCCGTGCTGCCCAGCGAGGACAACGGCCGGACCTGGGCGTCGATGTTCCCGTTCACCACCGGGATCGGCGAGTCGTTCGGCCACACGTTCGGGCGCATCTCCAGCGGGGACTGGAGCGCCTACAAGGACAAGCCGTTCACCACCGCCATCGAGGACCTCGGCAACCTCGCACTCGTGACGGGGCCGCTGGCCGGGGGGCTCCGGGCCGGGGCTGCGGAGGGCCTGGCGAAGGTCTCGAACCTGGAACTCGCCTCCGGGCTCAAGTTGGGCACGATCGAGCGGATCCACTCCGGCGAGATGGTGAAGCCCGCAGGACTGACCGCGGCGCAGTCGGGGGCGATCAGCCTGGGCCGCGGCCTCCTGGACGGGGTGCGCGTCCAGAAGACGCTGGCGAAGGTCGTCGGCGCCCCCATGACGGTGATGGCGCTCCCCGGCAAGGCCGCGGGCCTGCTCGGGCGGGGTGCGGCGACGGTCGCCGGTGACGGGCTGGGCGCGCTGGCCGAGCGGACCAACCGTGGCTCCCTCAATGCTGCGTCCCGGGCCTCCACCGCGGCGGTGTCCGAGCAGAGCGGGGCGGCGCAGCGCTGGAACGCCGTCAGCCGCGGGCTGGACCTCACCACCGGGAAGCTGGGCGGCCTGGCGTCGCTGAGCGGCGAGGTCGGGACATCCGGGCTGGGTGCGTTGAACACGGCGCGGTCCTACCGGAGCCTCGGGCTCGAGAAGCCGACGTGGGGAGCGGTCCAGACACTCACCCCCGAGTCGCTGGATGCGGCCTACCGGTCGAGCTGGACGCAGCGCGGTGGCGCCGACCTCGTGGCGGGTGCGAAGCTCCCCGCCGATTTCACGGCGTTGGACCAGGCCTACCGGAACGCGCGATCCGACCTGGGCGGGCGCGCGCTCGCCGATGCGTTCGGCGAGTTCTTCACCAACGACTGGGCCAACGCCGATCCGTTCGTCGGTGAGCCGGCGGCGTCGCACGGCAGCTGGGTTCCGGGGACGTTCACCGAGGCGCCGGTGAGCGTCGTCGCCGCGCAAGCCGGCTCGCGGCCGATTCCCGAGAAGGACGTCATCGGCTTCGCCGTGGCCCACCCGGGCTATGAGCTGTTCACCAGGGACGGCGCGTTGTGGGTACGGCGCGTGGCGGACGGCCCGGACGGGGTGGGATCGGGCGGTAGCCGAACCGCACCGGACAACATCGCGCAGATCGGCGGCCCCGTCGCCGAGTCCCCGGTACCGGGTGGTGCGGATGGACCGCTGATGAGCCGCATCGACGACGTGATGACGTCCAACCGGATGATCTCGACGGCGGAGCCGGCGGCGCGGTTGGGAACGACCGAGGTCGAGATCAAGAACGCGTTCGCCGACCAGCCCTCGGTGCGCAACATCCTGGTGGCCGAGGACGGCACCTCTCATGTGGTGCGTGCGGTTCGGGGCGCGGCGGAGCCTGCGACAGGTGACCGTGGCCCGACCGCGACACCGACCGAGCTGGCACAGGTGGCGTCGCGCCTGTGGCAGGCCCATCGCGAGGCCGTCGCCGCCGGTGACGTCCGCGCATCGGTGCAGGCCAGGCAGGCACTGGAACACCTGCGCGGCCAGGGCGTCACGGTGCGGGGCCATGCGGGCGAGCCGTTCGTCACGGACTCGCCGTTGACGGTCACCGGTGCCCCGGCTGCCGCCGGTCGAGAGGGTGCGACGGTGCTGGAGACCGTGACACCCACCGTCGAGGTGGACGGTGTCCCGATCCAGCAGGGCGTCGTGCGCGTCGGCGGTCCGCAGTCCGACGGCCGCCTGGCCGAGGTCCGGCGCGACGTCTACAACCCGGGTGCGGACCCGATCGTGGAATCCGCTGCGGACGCCGCCGCTGTCGTGGCGAAGGAGCTCGCCAGTGTCAAGGTGGCGGGCGTCAAGGCGGCGGGCGTCAAGGCGGCTGGCGACGTGGCGGATCGGTCCGGCACCGGCCCGGACCGACCCGCCATCGAGCCCGCGATGGATCGTCCACGGGGCGACGGAGCTGCGGCGGGCACCCGCAACGTCGACGGCACCACGTCGGGGACCTCGCCGCCGCTCACCGATTCCACGACCGCTCCGGCGGTCGTCGAGCCCAGCGATCCTGCGGTCCAGCGGGTGCTGGCGCCGATCCGGGCGGCTGCTGCCGACCTCGAGAACGCGGCCCGACACGGTGACGGCACCCGGCTGTCCGACGAGGAACTGCGCGCACAGGAGCGCGGCTGGCGTTCCGACCTGGAACAGCAGGTGGCAGCGGGCGCGTCGCTGAAGGGCGTGTTCGTCAAGGGTCTCGGGCTGATGCTGGAGTCGATCCGGCGCCAGTTCGGGTTCCGGCTGAGCGACCCGCAGCTGCTGGCGGTGCTCGCGATGGGCCTGTCGCCGCAGTCCGGGAGCCACTCGACGCTGCTGTCGCTGCTGGGGCGCGATCTTCGCGGCACCGTGGCCGAGCTGGTGTCCGGCAGCGGCAAGACCGCCGTGGGAATGGTCTACGCCGCCTGGCGGTCCCTCGACGGTCGCGGCGTGCACGTGATGACCCACGACGTGGGAGCCACCCACACGACGTGGGAGGCCTACGACGCGGTGTTGAGCAGGCAGGGCATCGAGGTCGGGAGGATCTACACCGATGATGCTCCGCACCGTCCCGAGGCGCGCAAGGAGGCGTACGGCAAGGCCATCACCATCGGTGAGGCGCACGAGTTCATGCACGACGCCCTGCGCGACGGGCGCCCCGACACCGAGCTGGTGGTGCAGCGCGACCGCGCACACGTGCTGCTGGACGAGGCCGACCAGATCCTGCTGGACCTGGCACGCAGCCCGGCAGTGCTCTCGGAGCCGACGCCGGGTGCGGCGCCCCACACCGACGAGGTCTACGAGGCCACGCGGATCGCCCGGACGCTGCTGTCGGACGGGCTCGTCACCGAGGGCCGCCCGACCCGCGAGGGAAAGCGCCGGCTGGCCGAGCTGACCCCTGCCCAGCGCGCGGACGTCAAGGTCGCGTTGGCGGCGCAGGGCTGGCAGCGCGACAAGGACTACGTCATCGGCGACGACGCGAGCGTCCTCATCGTCGACGAGAACATCGGGCGGGCCCTGCCGGGCCGGCGCTACCAGGGCCGGCTGCACGAGTTCATCGAGGCGAAGGAACGGCTGACGGTCGGCGACCCGCAGCAGACCGTCGCCAGCACCACGATCATGCAGTTCCTCGAGGGCTACGACACCGTGGCCGGCATGACCGGCACCGCCGCGTCCGAGGCGGGTGCGCTGGCGAAGGTCTACGGCCTGAAGGTCGAGCCCATCCCCGCACCGAAGCCCGACCTGGACCCGAACAAGCCGGTCACGATCCACGCCACCACCGAGGGATGGCTGCAGGCCGTCGCCGAGCGGGCACTGGCCGTCAGCCGGCAGGGGCGACCGGTTCTCGTCGTCGGCAGGTCGATCCCCGAGACCGAGCTGCTCGCCAGGACGGTCGGCGAGCTCATCGCGAAGGACGAGGCCGCTGGACCGGCAGCCGTCGGCGTGCTCAATGCGCGGCCGGTGCGCGCCAACCGTGAGGCCGAGTTCGCGGCGGGCGCCGGGCGGCCCGGCGCGATCAACTTCGCCACGAACATCGCCGGGCGGGCCGTGCACTACGAGCCCGGCGGCGACGCGGCCCACCTGGGCCTGCCGAAGGAGCGGGTCGCGGCCGACGCCGCTGCGGTCGATGCCGCCGGTGGCATGCACGTCATCCAGACCCACTTCGGGGAGAGCCCGCGGTTCGGCAGGCAGGCCGAGCTGCGCACGGCACGCCAGACGAACCGCGGGTCGACCGAGACGATGCTCTCGCTCGACGACCCGCTGCTGGCGCAGAACGTCGGCCCTCGCAAGCTGCGCAAGCTGCAGGACAAGCACCGCGACGCGGCCGGGGCGATCGACGATGCCGCCGTCCTCCCACTGTTCGAGAAGGCCCAGAAGGCAGCGGGCAAGCGCAACACCGCCCAGCTCAAGCACCTCGCCGCCCATCCCGAGGACGCCACCACGACGACGGCCGCGTCCACGGCCGGCAAGTCGGGTCGGTTCTCGACGGCCAAGCGCACGGACGTCGAGCCGTCGACCGAGGTGGCGCTCGGAGCGCGGGCCCGCGCGGCGCGAGACGAGCAGCTGGGTGCGGCCGCCGCAGAGGTCGGCAGGCGTGGGGCCGCGGTCATCGCCGCGCGTGACGAGCTCGCCGCGGCCCAGGCCATGGTCCGGACCGGCGCCGCCGTCGGGCTCGACGAGAAGTCGAGAACACTGAGCCACGCGCGGGAGTCGCTGGACCACGCCCTCGACACCTACCGCGAGATCGTCGGCGAGCACTCCGCCTCGAGTCCCCCCGGTAGCCGCGACCTGAGCTTCTCCGCGCCGGACCGCGGCGTGTCGCTCGAAGCGGTGGAGCTCGCGCAGCGCCTGGCCGCGAACGGTGACCATCAGGGTGCCGCCGCGGTGCTGGCGGACCTGAGCCGGATCGCGCCGACGGTCTTCGCGCCGAACGGTCCCCGGTGGGGGTTGGGCACCGAGACCGGCATCACCGCCGAGCAGGCCGTCCACACCCTCTACCGGATCCGCCAGGCCGAACCCGCGAACACGGCCGGCTTCGACGCCCGTCAGCTCGACGTGACCCTCGCCGTTCTGCGCGGCCTGCTCTCCACGCTGCCGCCCGGTGCCCGCGCGGAGCTGACACCGCAGGCGTGGGCCTGGTACGGGCAGCTGACCGCCGCCGCGCAGTTCTGGGGCAAGCGCGCTGATGCCCTGCAGCAGCAGGCGCTCGCCGCGGGCGGCGACCCGAACCTGACCAACGGGCTGCGCTCCGCTGCCCAGCAGGCCCGGGACCGGACCGAGGTGTTCGTGGCGGTGCGCGAGCAGATCTTCGGCCGGTTCCCCTCCGGTGCGGCCGGCACGCTCGGCACGCGCCTCAACGCCGTGCTGGCCGCTCAGGAGCTGCGCGAACAGCTGCGCCTGCTCTCACGGCGCGACGTCCCGGCCCAGGTGCTCGACGACCTGCACCGGCTGGTGATCAACGGCGAGATCGCGCCGCCGGCTCTGCAGCGCCTGCTCAACAGCGGATCAGGCACCGGGTACTCCGTCTCCCGCGAGATCGGCGAGTTCGCTGCGGCGCACGGTCTGGTGTGGGGCAAGAACACCAAGAAGCGGTTCCGGGCAGCACTGCACGAGAACGCTGCCGGCGCTCCGACCACCCCGGTCCCCACCGGGATGGACGCCACGCCGCCGGCAGGCGGCACCGCGGCCGGCTCCGGTGGATCACCCGGCGCCGGGCCGGGCGACGGACCCCAGCGACCGGCCGGCACGACCGCCGACGAGGTGGGCGACACCTCGGATCCCGGCGGGCGACCGCGCTCGGCAGCGACGGATCCGATCCAGTTCCGGCCGGGCGGGCCGTCGACCGGCATCCCACCGCCGGGACCGCAGCACCTCTCCCACACTCGCACCGGCCTGCTCGCAGACCTGCGCGATGCAGAGCAACCCGCCGTCGAACGTGGCGCGTCGCGGCTGGCTGATGCGGCGACGAAGTGGCGGGACGCAACGGCCACCGACGCGCGCACCGCCTACCTGCTCGAGCTCGTGGACCGCGACCGCATGATCGATGTGCTCGTCGCCGAGGGGATGACGCCCGCGGGGGCGGGAGACGCCGCCCGTCGGATCTGGGCGGTCAGCGTGCGGCACCGCAGCGGCGGCGTGGTCGTCATGATCCGTGAGCAGCACGCGCTGCTGGTGGAGCTCGGCCGTCTCGACGACGTGCTGAAGCACGAGGTGGACTTCCACCTCGACGCGACGCAGCATCACGACGACGAAGCCCACGCCACGAATGCTCTCGACCTGATCAACCTGATCAACAAGACGTACAACGAGTTCGTCTACCTCCGGCCCGGCACCGGCGTGCTGCGCAACCTGCTCGGCGTGACCACGCAGGCGCACCTCGACAGCGCCGAGGACTGGTTCGTCGAGATGCGGGCCGAGCAGCTGCGCAGGCGACCGATTCCCGGCGACTTCGACCTGGCACACCTGCAGGCGATCCACCGCCACCTCTTCCAGGACGTCTATCACTGGGCCGGTGACCTGCGCCGGATCCACATCCGCAAGGAACAGACGTTCCTCCTGCCGCGGTTCGTGCGGTCGCGCAGCACCGAACTGTTCGAGGCACTCGCCGCGAGCGGCCACTTCCGGGGCCAGGACCGTGCCGAGCTCCTCTCCAACCTCACGAGGCTCGCCGCAGACCTGAACTACATCCACCCGTTCCGCGAGGGCAACCGGCGCTCACTGCAGGTGTTCATCGGACAGCTCGCGCGCGCCGCCGGCTACGACATCGACTGGGCGCGCGCTCCGAAGGACACCTACGACAGCGCGTTCAAGGAGGCGCTCGGCACCGAGCGTGACGGACCGCGCCCGGAGCGCGGCCTGATGCCGCTGTTCAGGATGCTGGACGCCATCACGACCGCCCCGCTCTTCGGGTTCCCGCTGGGGAAGATCCTGACCGGCGAGTGGGGGGCCGACCTGCTGGATCCCGCCGCGCGACTGGCGTTGGACCGGCTCCGAGCCGAGCTGGACCGCGGCTTCGAGCTGGTCTCGCTCAAGGAACAGGGGGTGGGGCCGTACGCGGTGGAGGTAGGTGGCCGCAGGGTCGGGATCTACAAGGTCGGTCTGCTGGACGACGCGTCGGTCGAATGGGAATTCTCGGAGCCGGTTCGCGAGCTCGGCACCCACCTCATCGCGCTGGCTCTGGGTTGGGGAGATCTCGTTCCGCTCACCGTCTCGTGGGACGGTCCGCACGGCCGCGGCTCCCTACAGCTCTGGCTGCATGATGTCGAGCCCGGCACCGAGGACATCACCGCCTACGACGATCGTGATCAGCAGCGGGCCGCGGTACTCGACTACATCATCGCGAACACGGATCGCCACGGTCTGAACTACTTCGGAGCGGTGCTCCGGCTCATCGATCATGGTGCGGCCTTCCAGCCGCGGGACATGATGGAGTACGACCCGGTCGCGATCGCCTCGCCGTTCGTGATGGCGCAGTTGGACGCGCCGCTCGCCGCCGAGGTGCTGGCCGCGGTCGAGGGCGTCCCCGCAGGCGAACTCGCCCGTGCTCTCCGCATTCTCGGCATGGCGGGTGACGACGTCGACGCTGCGATCGAGCGGCTCCGCGAACTCCAGACAGCCCATCGGATCACGGGCGCGGTGTGGCAGCGGCAACGGCGGGATGCGTGGAAGGGACCGGACGGTGATTTCGACCAGTTCGGGACGGGGATCATCCGCCACCCGCGGGACCTCTACGCCGGTGACGCCAACGGCGCCGACGAGGGCGCCGAGCCGGGCTCGAACCCGGGGCCATCGGTCCCGTCCCGAGCCGGCGATGATCGACGCAACCGGATCGGCCGGGGTGGTGCTGTGCTCGTCACGGTGGGTCTTGCCGGCTCGCTGATGTTCCTCCCGCGTGCCGGGGGCGCCGGCACCGCCGAGGCCGCGACCTTCGTTCGGCAGGCGACCCCGCAGGGCGCCCCCGGGATGTGGGCCGAGTTCGGCGGCTGGCTCGGAGCGCACCCGTCGGTGATCGTCGCCGCAGTCGGCGCTGTGCTGCTCAGCGCTGCCGTCGTGGCGATGCGGGGCAAGGGCACAGCGGCCGTCGCGCCGAACCGGGAGCGGCGCGTCGACAACGAGGCCGGTGAGGCTGTCCAGCCGGTCATGGGCGCCAGTTTCGGGGGGCAGGAGTTCGCCCTGGACCGTGATCAGCCGGCCTTCGCCCGCAACGGACGCAGGCACGTGCGTGATGTGCAGACGGGCGAGGCCTATCTCTTCAAGCCGGCAGCAGAGGGGCGGCGTTACCGGGCAGAACTGGAGTTCGCGGCGGTACAGATCGTTGCCGCGGCGGGACTTCGGGGAGTGCGACGCTTCGCGGTGGGAACGTTCGACGGAGTGCTCGGCACCTTCCAGGAGATCCTGCCGAACCGGTCCGACCTCGACGCTCAGCCGTCGATCGAATTCCAGCCGGTGCCGCTGCCGGTCCTGATCGACCTCGTACAGGCACACGTGCAGGACTACGCGATGCGCAAGCTCGACGGGCATCGTGGCAACTTCCTCCTCAGCCCGGACGGGCAGCATGTCGTGGCGATCGACATGGGCACGGCCTGGTTCGGCGCGGAGTACGGCCCCGACCCGACCGGCGTGGCGGCGTGGACCCACACCAGACGGGTCAGTGCGGCCTATGGACCGGTCTTCGCCGGCATCGCGAGCGGGCGCTACGCGGCCGGGGTCGTGGACGCGCTCTACTGGGCCTCGATGGAGCAGGTGCTCCGCATCGGCGCGGTGCCGGACGCTGTCTGGGCGGGGCACCTGGGCCGGGCACTCGAGTTCCGAGACGGAGACCACCGACCGGGTTGGCGAGAAGAGATGATCGCGCACGACCTGGCGCGCAAGAACGGCCTCCCAGCGGCATTCGCCGAGTTCTGGGCCGGGATGTACGAGACGCTCGGGTGGTCGCTGCCGACCCGTCCCACGGACACGGAGCAGCCGGGCGAGGCCGACGGTCGACGCGGGCCGGGTGCTGCGCTGATCGTTGCCGGGATCGTCGGCGCCGGTGTCGTGCTGCCGTCGGTGCTGGGTGATGCGAGCTCCGCGAACGCCGCGACCTTCCACCAGCAGGCGACCCCGCAGGGCGCCCCCGGGATGTGGGCCGAGTTCGGCACCTGGCTGGCCGGGCACCCCTCGGTGATCGTCGCCGCGGTCGGCATGGTGCTGGTCACCGTCGTGGGGATCGTCGCGATCCGCGGCGTGCGCACGGCCGTCGCACTGCACGCCGCCGACCAGCGCTGGACGGCGATCGCGGAGGGGGCGGTCGCCCGCAAGCCCGTGCTGACCCACCGGGCGGCGTTGCGCCTGATGGTGCTGGCCGGAGCACCGGTGGCGCCGGCCGACGTGCGGCGGGCACTCGGCGGTCGGGAGTCCCTCGGGCGGACGGCGTCGGTCCTCGACGCGCTGGTGCGCGCCGGGTTCCTCGAGCGCGCCGGGCCGGTCACGAACCCGACGTACCGCCTGGCCGACCGCCTGAACACGATGCTGGACCTCGCGCCGCGTTCGCTGCGGGCCGCGCTGGCCGCAGAGCCGCGGGCCGTGGCGCCGGAGCTGGGTCCCCTCAACCGCCGGGTCGTGTCGGCGGCCGAACTGTTCACCGCGATGAGTGCGTTCGAGGGTGTGCTCCGGGCCACGGTCGCGCCCGCCCGCGGGCCAGCTGCCCGGCTGCTGCAGCTGCGCCTGCTGCTGGCGGAGCGTCGCCACGTCGCGAACACGGTGGCGGCAGCGGGCGTCGGGGATGCCGCGACGGTGGAGGTGCGGGCCGCTCTCGACCGGCTGGCGATGGTCGGGTTGCGTCCGGGACCGGCCACCGCGATGGTCGAGCGGGCCGGTCGTGGCCGGGGCTTCGCCGCACGGGCCGCGCGCCACGCGCTCGCCGCGCAGCAGCGCCGCGCCACGCCGCCCGCGAAGCGGCTCGCCCGGCTGGCCTGGCGGCTGCGCCGCGGTGTCGAGACGATCCTCTTCGGTGCGGCCGTGTTCGGCTCGGCCGCCGGCGTCACGGCGGCCGCGCTCGCGATGCACGGGATCGTCGCGGGTGTTCCGGGCGTGCTGGCCGGTATCGCGGTGGGTCTGCCCGCTGCCGCTGCCGCTGTCGGCGCGCTCCGCAGGTGGATGCCGGTGCGAGACCGCGGCCCGCCGCGGAAGGTGCTCGCCGGGTTCGGCATCGCGTTGCTGGGCACCGTCGGTGCCGCGGCTGCGGTCGCACCCGACACGATGCTCTTCGTCGTGCAGCTCGGCGCGAGCTCGATCCGGAAGGGGATCTCCGCGCTGCTGGCGGACACGCTCGTCGTGGCGAAGCTGCTGGGGCTGGGGCTCGCGACGAGCACGGTCTACCAGTCGCTGGTGCGCAAGCACTCGGTGGACGGTGCCGGCGTCGAGAACCGCGCCCGCCGCAAGGCCACCGTGTCGGTCGTGCTCGCCGGTGCGGTCGCTGTGGCCGCCTACGTCGCCCCCAAGCTCCACGCGGCGTGGTTGCCCAACGCCTTGCTGGTCGCGGTGTTCGCGGCAGCACTCGGGCAGGTTGTGCAGCTCAACGAGCACGGCCGCGGCCGTCGGCTCAGTGCCCTGCTCGCGGGCGTGCTGGCCCTGCCGGGTGCCTACCTCGGCCTGCGGCTCGACCTCGGGGCGCCGACGACCGGCATGGGTGACCGGATCGCGGGCCTGACCTTCCTGCTGCTGCTGGCGGCGCCGGGTGGGGTGGTCACCGCGAAGCTCACCGGAAAGCTCGGCTCGCGCGGCACCGTCGGGCTGCGGCTGGGCGCGGACCGCCGCGACACCCGGCTGTCCCGCATGGCGGCGTGGCTCAGTGCCACGATGCCGGATCGGATCGGCACCAGGCTGCTGGCCCGGATCGTGCCGTGGCGTCAGGTCGAGCGCCGAGCCCGCGACGAGCACAAGAAGCTGGCGGACCTCCGGTTCTTCGGTGTCGATGTCGGCCCGGAGATATGGAAGCTCACCAACCTGTTCACCCTGGTCGTCGCCAACTTCGTCAGCTGGCCCAGCGAGGCGAACGAGCCGCTGTGGAACGTCGGGGCCCGCGCGGCCGCCGGCGGCATGGCATTCGTGCTGTGGAACCAGGTGCGCTTCGCGATCGCGCGCGAGCGTGACATGTACGGCTTCCCGTCCGGTGAGATCCGCAACCCGGCCCGGATCTGGGAGGGGCACCGCTGGGCCCGCAGGTTGTCGGTGATCAGGCCCGGCCACGGCACCCGGTCCGTGACGCTCGCCGCGACCGCGGTGCGCGACGCCGTGCTGGCCTTCCTGGACCTCTCGGGTCATCGGCTCGGTCTCCAGGCCGCCTCGACGATGACCCCGGCCGACATCAAGCAGGTGGCAGCCCTGCTGGTGGAGAAGCTGACCGCCGTCATCACCGACACGCTGCCGGACTGGATGAACAACCCCCGCGGTGGCGGACTCGACATCCTGCGCGCGGCCGAGCGCCGGGCAACCCTCGAGCGCCAGCACCAGCATCCGGTGGTGGTCGCCTACACGATCGCGGTGCTGCGGTTCGCCGGCCGGTGGCAGCGCCTGCCCCGCGGCGTCGACCCGGACGGCGACGCCGCGGCGACGGTCCGCTTCGTGAGCGCACTCGTGGACGCGATGTGGGAGGACCCGCGGATCCGGCAGCTCGTCGACAACCGGCCGGGCAGCGTCGCGACCTGGGCCGCCCGGTTCTACGCGAAGATCGACGAACGCGTCACGCTGCGGGTGGAGCTGCTCGACGGCCCGATGCGCCTGCTGCTCAACGCGCTGGCCACGCACTACGGCAAGCGCGATCCCCGGCTGCGGGAACTGGCCGCCGAACAGCTCGCGAAGAACCGCAACAGCCGCAGCCGCGAGCGGATGCGCAAGTCCGACCCGCACTGGCTCAACCTGGCGGCGCGGACGCTCGCGGAGCGGATCCACAGCGTCCGCAGCGCGACCGTGCACGTCAACGGCGCGACGGGGGAGCGCACCTACACCATCACCTATGCCGACGGGCGCGCCGAGTCGCTGACGCCCGACGAGCGCGAGCGGGTGGCGCTCGCGCTCGAGATGGAGCGCAGCATGCTGGTGCTCCTGACCGAGATCACGGTGTCGGCGGGCGCGCGCCGGGCGGCGCGTCGGGATCTCCGTACGACGCTCGCGGCGGTCGCCGAAGGACCTGCGACGGTGTGGACCGGGTCCTACCTCGGCGTCCTGCTGATCACGGCCGGCAGCCGTCGCCCGATCACGGCGGCCTGGCTGGCGACCCGGTACGGAGCCGGCGGGTGGCAGCCGATGCTGTCGGTGCTCGCCGGGCTGGAGCTGGTGACGGGCTCGGAGCAGGACGGGTACCTCGCAGGCCGGGAGCTGCGGGGTGCGTTGCGCGGCGCCGATCCGCTGCTGCGCCGCGCACTGCGCCGGGACGCCCAGGCCGTTGCCGACGACCAGGTCGGCAGGGGCGTCCGCGGGTTGGCCGTGCTGAACACGGCCGACCCGTTCCTGGATGCCGAGCAGATCCGCCACGCCCACACCGAGCTGGTGAAGATGGTGGGCGACCGGACGCTGACGTTCCGCCACTACCGGGACGGCGTGCGCTACTACCTGCTGCTGTTCGGTCGGCAGATCGGCAACATCGTGCGGCTCCACACCCTGCGTCCCGGTGCCCGCACGTTCTGGGCACCGCGGCCGACCGCGGCGTCTGCGCCTCCCACCCTGGGAGCAGTGCTGCGCAACGGCGCACGGGCCGTGCTCCGGGTGCCGGTCCGGGTCGGCAACTTCCTCGTACCGGCCCGCAAGGCCGTGCGGGACGCGAAGGCCGCGATCGCGGCGGCGTTGGTGGCGGTGCTGCAGGTCAAGGCGGAGCTGGAGTGGACGCAACAGATCGTCGCCACCCGGGGCAGGATCGAAGGCGCCTTCGGCATCCGGGGTCCGCCGAACCCGGCGCTGGACAAGCACCAGCAGGGCGTGCGGACCCGGGAGATCCAGGCCTACCAGGCACTCGACGACGTCCAGCAGGAGCAGGTCGAGCTCGTGCAGGCGGCGGCGCACGCTCAGGGCCAGCGGGAGGTGGTCCCGCACCGGATCGCCAAGCTGGTCGGGGGCGCGCTCGAGGAACTCGAGGACCGTCCGGGTGCCGACCCGGCGCAGCCGAGCGCATCGGGCGAGCTCAAGCGGATCCGGGTGGAGCTCAAGGCCGCGCTGCGGGCACTGGGTGCGGCGTACTCCACCGAGGCGACCCACGCGGCGATCACGCGCGGTCGGCTGTGGATCGAGCGCCACGACCTGGCCGTGCAACTCGCGCACCAGGAGGAGGCATGGGTTCCGCTGGGCGGGCAGTGGAAGATGGACCGGGCCGAGTTCACCCGTGACAAGCTGCAGCGCCTGATCGACGAACGGCTCGCGGCGACGCCGCTGCCCGCACCCGACTCCGACGGGGCATCCGCCGTCCCGAACGCGGCCGGCAGCGGGGACATCAGCACCGTCGGCGTCGGAGCGGCGAGCGCACTGCGAGCCGCGGCCGCGACACGGCGCGGGCACGGTCGTGAGCACAACCGGGACGCCGCGGCCGTGGGCCGGACCCGGGTCACGGTCAACGGCCGGACGGTCGACGCGGTGTACCTCGTGATCGCCGACGGTCTCGACGGCCACATCGGCCTCTCCGGTGGAGCCGGGTCCGTGTCGGCGGCTCGGGTGGCGGTCGACGCCGTCCGGCTGGAACTGGGCCGCGACGTCGCGGGCCGCAACGCCCCCGCGGCGATCAGGGCAGCAGGCGATCAGGCCACCGATGCCGTGGCAGCGCTGGGTGTCGCCATGGCGAGCCCGCCGTCCACCACGCTGCGCATCGTGGTCGTCGTCCCGACGCGGAACGCGAGGTTCTGGAGGTACGACGCCGGCGTCGGCAACACCGTCGAGGTCGCGAACCCGCAGGAGTCGGACGACCGCCGCTGGATCGCGGTGGACAGCCGGCCGGAGTTCGTCGTCGGCAAGCCGGTGCTCATCGCGCCGGGATCGTCGATCGTCCTGGCCACCGACGGCGGCTGGAAGGCAGTGCCCGACCTGGAGTCGACGCTGGTCACGCTCCTCGCCGCTGCCGAGCCGACCGCTGCCGAGCCGAACACCGTCGCTATCAAGGCCGTGGAACTGGCCGCCTCGGAACAGAGCGGCGACGACGCGACGTTCGTGGTGCTCACCGTCGGGGACGAGCCGGTGCGGCGGGGCAGCCGCTTCGCGGCGTTCCTGGGTGCTCCCGTCGCAGGTGGCTCGCCGCTGGCGGAGCTGGTGCACCACATCGGACCTACGGTGAGCGTGGCGCTCGCGGTGGTGGTGGCGGCCGTGGGGGTCGCCGCGCTGTTGCGCTGGCTGGCGCGGACGCAGGCGCTGCCCGACCCGGCTGCCGTTCGATCCGCAACGGGTGTCGTGGTTGGGTCCGCGACGGCCAGCGCACGGGCCTGGCTGGCCGACACCGTCACCGGCCTGCAATGGGGCCTCGGTGCGCGGCCCGCATTCGGGGCCGCTGCCGCCGATCGCCCGGTGTCGTGGCGCGAGGGTGGTTCGGCGGGACACCGGTGGGCGTTCGTCGCGACGTCGACCTTCGGCGCCGGAATGGTCTCGTCGGGGGTCTACACGGCGGCGGTGCTGGCTCCGGCGATGCCGGGTGTCGCCGAGGGCGTCCTGTCGGCGGCCACGTTCGCCGGGTTCCTGGCCGGACTGGTGCTGGTGGCGGCACCGTGGATGCCGGTGGCGCCGAACCGGGTGGCGCTGGGCTCGATGTGGGCGTCGGTCGGATCGTTCGTCGCGCTGGCGCTGGCTCCGAACACGACGGTGCAGTGGGTGGCGTCGTTCGGGCTGGGCGCCGCGGCGGGTGTCTGGACGCTGCTGGCGAGCCGCGCCCAGACCTGGCTGACCACCGGTGCGGCCGCGAGCAACGGCAACCGCGCCGGGGTGCTGGCGGCGCTGGTGTGGGGCGGCATCACGGTGGTCCAGGCGGGGATGCAGAACCTGCAGGGGGCATTGCTGCCGTCGGTGTCGGCGGCGATCTGGGTGTCGGCCGGGCTGACCGCGGTGGCGGCGGTCGCGCTCGGGCTGACGATGCCGAAGCTGCCGGGCTCGCGGTCGGGCCGCTCGGTGTGGCAGGTGCTCCTGGCGCCGTGGCAGATGCTGCGCAACGGGTTCGCGCTCACGGTGTCGTCGATGGTCTTCGCGGTGGCGTTCACGATCGGCGCCTTCGACGCGCTGTGGCGGGTGGCGCTGCCGCCGGCGTCGCGGGTGCTGATCCCGGTGTTCAACCTGGGCCTGGTCGTCGGCGGCGTGGTGCTCGTGGCGCTGGTGCTGGGCACCGACGTGGCGGCCGGGGTCCGGTCGTGGATCGCCGCCCGGCGCGGCGTCGCGCCGGCGCCGGTCGCGCGCACCTCCGGCGATGTGGTGTCGCGTCGCCCGGGCGCGTTCATGGTCGGGTTGAGCACGCTGATGGCCTTCGGCGGAGCCTCGGTGTGGTTCACCCAGCAGGTGCTGGGCAACCCGACGCCGGGTATCGGCATCGCCGCGAACGCGGGCGAGGCCGGGTCCACCGGCATGGGCATGGGCACCACCGCGTTCATCGCGCAGGTGGCGGCGAAGGGGCGCGTGCTGACCCCGGAGCAGGCTCCGGCGACCCAGTCGCTGAGCAGCATGTTCAAGGCAGGCGGCCAGTACGCGGGGACGCAGCTCGGTGCGCTGACGTTCGCCGCCGCCGGATGGTCGGGTGTGTCGTGGCTGGAGCTGGTGTCCGGTGCGCTGACGACGGGGCTCGCGGTGGTCCTGTTGCGCCGCTACGGCTCGGACCGCGGCGTCGCCCCGGCCGGCGTCTGGACCCGCGTGCGGGTGGCCATCGGCAGCATGGCGGGCACCGCGGTGCGGCTCGCGGCGATCGGCGCCGTCACCGGGGCGCTGCTGGTGCTGGCGCTGGTCGTCCCCGCCGCCGCCGCGCCGTCGCCACCGGCTCAGGCGGGAGGCGACGCGGGTGCGGGCCCCACCGCGGGCGGCGCGCTCGCCCGCAACGGGCTGCGCGACGAGATCACGGAGAAGCTCGGGGCGGTGCTCGCCGGCATCCGGGCCGAGGCGCAGGGCACGGAGCTCCCCTTCGGTGCCGAGCTGCTCGACGGCGAGGTGCTGCAGGTGGTCGCGCCGAGCCTCGTCGTGGCCGGGTTGATGGCTCGCGGGCTGTCCGAGTCCGACGCGCGCGCGGTGGTCGCGGACCTGTACCTGTTCAGCCGGCGCGACGCGGACGGGACCGCGGTGATCGTGACGTTCGAGGAGCGCTGGCGCGAGCTGGCCGACCGCGGCCTGCTCGGGCGGGCGCTGGACTACGAGCGTCGCTACCGGCTCAGCGCGCGGGCCGCTGCCGGCGGGTACAGCCGCGAGGAGATCCTGGCCGCGGGCGCGTCGCTGATCCGGCAGGTGGACCTGGCCCGCGCCGCCGCGCTGGTGCTCTACGAGCGGCGGGTGTCGGACGTCGAGACGGCCGCGAACGGCGAGCCGGCCGGGATCGGCCGCGCGCTCAAGCGGCTGCGCAAGGTCGAGCCGCAGATGCGGCGCGCGGCCGACCGGCCCGGGATGGCCGCACTGATCGAGCGCGCCGAGCGGGCCGTCGAGCAGATCGAGGAGCACCTCGCCCGCGTCCAGGAGGAGCGCCGCCGGGAGTACGAGCTGGCGCTGGTCGCGCGGGAGCTCGAAGCGATCCGCCGTGCCGTCGTCGACGCCCCGAAGATCACGGCTGTCGGGGACCGGTCGGATGCGCTGGTCGAGGCGATCGCCGACCTGGATCGCGTCCGCCGGCAGCTCGGGCCCCTCGCAGGCGTCGAGGCGGCGGCTGCGGTGCTGGGCCGGGCGGAGGGGATCCGCCGGCTCGCCACGTCACAGCTCGCCGACGCCGACGAGGAGCTGATCCGGGCCACGATCGCGGGGACCGGCGGCGACCGCCTGCCGGTTGCCCAGCTGGCCGCGGGCCTCGGGCGCGACCGGTCCCGCGTCACCACCGCGGTGGCCCGGTCGGACGCGCTGGAGCTCCGTGATCGCGGCTCCGTGGTCGTGCTGCGCGCCGGACCGCCCGCGGCCGAGGAGCGCGGCGCCATCGCACCGATGCTGGCAGCGGTACCCGCACCCGCACTGCTCACGGAGCGACTGCTCGCACTCGCCGGTGCGGCGACGCTGATCGTCGCCGTGACGGCACTGGCGATCGCGTTCGGGCCCACGGTGCTGCGCGGGATCGCCATCAGGTGGCACGTGCACGGCGCCGCGACGGTGCATCCCGCAACGCCGCGCGCCGGGTTCGTCGCGACCGAACGCTTCGGCCGGCCGGTGTGGGAGCTGGCGGGCCGCGCCGGGATCGGGTCGCTGGTCGTGGCGCCGGACCTGAACGGCGCGGACCTGCGCCGCGACGGTGAGCTGCAGCGGCTGGCCGAGCTGTGGCGGGCGGCCGGGGCTCCGGCGCTGGTCCGCGGCTCGATCCGGGTGTTCCGCGTCCGGCACGCCGGCGGCGGTGTGCGGGTGCTGGTGCTGGACGGCCAGGAGCTGGTGCAGCTGCTCACCGAGCCCGCAGCAGCCGCGGCTCCCGGGGCGACGCCGGAGCAGCGGTGGCGCTGGTTCACGGCGCTGCAGCCGACGATCCCGAACCGTCGCGCCGGGCCGTTGACGGCGTTCATGACCGTCTCGGCGCGCCTGCGCGGTGTCGAGCCGGCGCGGTTCGGCACGCCTGCTGCCGCCGAGATGTTGGTCCGCGGCGCGGTGAACTGGGTGGTGCGGCTGGACGGTTCGCTGTGGCTCATCCCGATCGCGGTGCATCACCCGGTCGCGGCCCGCGGGGCCGCGGTGCTCGCCGCGGGCGAGGCGCGCACCACCGTCGTCGACGGGCGGATCCGCCTGGACCTCAACCTCGACAGCTTCTACAACCGCAGCAACACCGACGCCCGCAACCGGGAGGCGTTCGCGCTCGGCCGGGCCGCCTTCGCCGCCGCCGGTGAGCTCGGCGGCCAGGTCCGAGCCGCCGCCGGTCCGAAGTTCGGCAGGCGGGCGCTGACCGTGCTCGGGCTCACCAGCGGCCTGCTCGGGTTGGCCACGGGCCTCAGCTCGGACGCGGCCTCCGCAGCCTCTGCGGCCACGCTGCACCGGCTCGTCACGGCGCCGGACGCGGCCGGCACCACGCTGTTCGCGGCGGGGCTCGTCGCCGGTTCGGTGGTGGTCGGCGGGTTGGTCGTCGCGATCATGGCGCGCGGCGTGCTGGCGCTGGTGCGCCGGCACCGGGGTCCCGGGCTGCCCGCTCACGACATCCCGGCCGTCGATCGCGGGCGGGTGCGCGTGGCCGCGGCGACGGAGCTGGTCTACGGCGAGACGGACGGGCCTGCGCTGCGGCGGCTCGGCATGGACCGGAAGGGGCCGCGCCCGGCGCCACGGGTCGAGATCCGGGCGGCCCGGCCATCGGGGGTGTACTGGCGCCGTTCGATGTCGGGCCGTCGCGTGCTGCGCGTCGGGACGACGAAGGAGCAGGACGCCGTCGCGCTGGTACTGGAGCACGTGATCATGGCGGCGGATCGACACCAGGACGACGGGTGCGGAGCGTGCACCCCGCACCGCTCGACGGTGCCCGCGCGCTGGCTGGTGGACAACGGCATCCAGGGGCGCGAGCTGACGGCCGCGGAGTTGCGGGCGCTGCGTCGGCAGCTGGCCAGTGCGCGGGAAGCGATCATCGCGCCGACCGGGTTCGAGGCGCTGTTCGCCGAGCTGCGTGATCAGCTCGGCGACGTCATGGCGGCGCTCGACGCCACCCCGGGCGCGTTGCGGATCTTCCAGATGGCGCCGCAGGTCGATCCCGTGCTCGGGCTGGACGTACGTGGCCTGCACAGCGACCGGGAGGGGCCGCTGGACGTGTACCTCGTCGACCCGACGGACATCGCCACCCTCGTCCACGAGGTCGTCGAGTGGGCACTGGCCGTCAGCCTCGGTGGGGAGGTCGCGCACCTGTTCGCCACCTACGCCGAGCGTGCGGTGCTGGGGCCCGCCCACGAGCCCGGCAGCTGGCTGCCGGTGCGGCTGCGGGCGGAGCTGGCCTGGCTGGCCGAGTACGCCCCGAACCAGTGGGCCGCCGTGCAGCTCGACCATCAGAGCGCGGTGGGCAGGATGCGAGCGGCGCTCGTCGGTGCCCCCCGGCTACTCGCACTCGCCGAGCACGTCGAGTTCGAGTACCTCCGGGCCGCGCAGCGCCGCGTCGAGCCGGTGGCCATCACGGCGGCGGCGGCACGCGCGCTCTACAACCGGTTCGCCAAGGAGGTGAGCCTCGGTACGCCGCGCAAGCTGTACCGGGAGATCGTGCGTTCGCGCCGGCACCTGGTGACACGCACCGATGTGGAGCTGGCGGCGACGATCGGGCTGCTCGCTCGTGACATCCTCGCGACGGTCGACCTGCTCGGGCTCGACGCGGCGCAGGTCGGGGCGATCGACGCGGCCGATCTCCATGCCGCGGCAGCGTTCCTCCTGTACTGGGGCGAGGTGACCCGGGTCCACGGCGGCGCCCGCGGCCCGGACGGCCGGCTGCACGCTGCCGATGTCGGCGATCGCTACCGGCGCACCATGGCGGGGCGGTTCCGCGACAGGTTGCCCGTCACGCTGCAGGCACCCATCGGCGCGCTGTTCCGGTCCATCACGCCGGGACTGGAGCTCACCCTTCCGGAGATCCTCGACCGCTTCGGCGGGATCCGTGCTCGGCTGAACACCGCACTCGTCGAGGCGGCCGACGGAGTCGCCGCTGTGGAATGGAGTCCCGACTACCCGGCCCCCGGCCCGCAGCGCGGCCCCGACGTCGTGGTCCCGGTCAAGGATCCGCCGACCTACGAGCTCCACGTCGACCGCAACGTCGCCACGGCCGAGCGGATGCTGGCCGCCGGGACCGTCAGCGACGCCGTGGCGATCATCGACCGCCTGTCGCGGTACCTGGACGGGTTCGGGCCCCGGGAGTGGATCCGGGCGAGTTCCGGCGCGCGCGACTGGGAGGTGCGGGAACTGCGGGCGCACCTGGGCAGGCTGCGCGCCGCCGCCGGCCTGCTGACGGCGCTCGAGGAACCGGTCCCGGACGACAGCACGTTCTGGGAGCTCGCCCGGCACACCCTGGACGATCTCGACTCCGAGCGTACGGCCGCGGTCCGGCAGCACCTGCGTTCCGCGCTGGCCGATGCACGGTTGCGTTCCGACGGCCCTGGCGACACTGCAGGTCCGGGCAGGTTCGCCACCCTCCTCGCCGCACCGGTGGCGGGTGGCTCACCGATCGTGGACCTGCTCAACCGGTTCGGTCCCGTCGCGACCGTGGCGCTCGTCGCGGTGGGCACCGTCGCGGTCGTGCAGCTGCTCCGCGTCCGCGGCTCTTCGTCGCCCCGCGCCGCGTTCCCCCGGCTGCTGGCGGCACTCGGCCGGCTGCGGATCGCCGAGCTGGTCACGGGACTGACGGCGGCTGCGCTGCTGGTGGTCGTCGGGAGCGAGATCCCGCAGCTGTGGAGCGACTCCGCGATCAGCGCGCCCGCCATGGCCGTGGCGGGCGGGTTCGGGTTCCGGGGACGCAGCCTCCGGAACGCGCTGAAAGCCGCTGAGGAGGCGTCGCGGGCGCTGCTCGCGCAGCTGTCCGGGGATGTCGAGCTCGAACCGATCCGCAAGTCCGGTCCGTACCGCGTCAGGACGCCCGGCCCGGCAGGACGTGACATCGCCAGTTACAAGGACGAGGACGGTGGGATCGTCCGGAGCGAGGTGGGGACGTACTGGCTGGCGGTGCTGCTGGGTTGGCCGGATCTGGTTCCGGTCACGGTGAGATGGCGTGCCGGGTTCGCCCAGACGTGGCTGCCGAACGCCCTCCAGGGCAGCGATGACCTCGGCCGGTACCGGCACTTCGACGTCGAGCGCACGGCCGTCATCGACTACGTCACGGCGAACCTGGACCGGAACCTCGGCGGCTACCTCAGCCAGGGCGCCAGGCTGCGGTTGATCGACCACGAGTTCGGGTTCGGCAAGGCCGGTCCGACGCCCATCCGGTCGGAGTTCGTCAGCTCGCTCCTCGGCAGGCCGCTCGGCGCCGCGGTGCTGGCAGCTGTCCGTTCGGTGAGCCCGCGGACAGTGCAGGCCGAGCTGGTCAAGATCGGCATCCCGGCGGAAGGAGCCGCCGAGGCCGCCGAGCGCCTGGCCGAGATCCAGCGTGGCGGTGCGATCACCGGTGAGGCGTGGCGGCGGCAGTCCGGCGCCGATTCGGTCCGGGCGAACATCTACGCCGGGGACGACGAGCGAGCCGACGGGTACGGGTACGAGGAGACGTCTGCGGGTCGAACGACGCCGGTCGAGCCCGCACCGCCGGTCGGGCCGGGGCCGCTCACCGCCGCGGGCGGGGACCTGCGCGCCTCGTGGAACCGGATCGAGGAGCTGTACGGGATCGCCGCCGAGGCGAACGAGATCGGGATCGGGATGGCCGAGAACGTCGGGCTGGAGTCCGGCGAGGAGTGGCAGGACTGGGTCCGGCTCGGCGCCGGGCTCGTGAAGGCCCGCGGGTTGACCGACGCGGACCGGTGGTTCGACGTCCGAGCGCGGGTGAGCTCGGTGGCCGCGGGTCCGCTCGACTTCGTCCTGCACGCGTTCGACGTGCGGCTCAGCCCGGCCGACGGCCTCCTGAACGACGCGTTGCGGGATCGGCTCACGCGCGCGGGCAAGGGCGCGCCGGAGCGGTCGAGCAGGTACGCGAAGCTGCGTCCGATCGTCAACCCGGCCAGGTTCATGGAGTTCACCATGAGGTGGGCCGCGACCGCCGATGCCGGCATGTCGGGCGAGGAGCGGGCCGCTGCGCGCAATCGGCTGGTCGCGGATGTGCTGGCCGACCTCGTCTCGCTGGGACCTCCGGATCGCAGGGTGCTCTACGAGGAGCTCGCCACGATCGACCGGATGGGGCTCACGCCGCGCCTCGAGCAGCTCAGCCGCAAACACGGCTGGGGCCTGCACGGCGGTACCGGGGGTGGGGTGTCCGTCGGTGGCACCGACGAGACGCTGCGGCAGCACCTCGACACCGCTGCCCCGATGCTGCAGGAACGCGCGGGTCCGTTCGACGGCGTCCACCGCCCGTACCTGCCGTTCGATCCGGCGACGCGGCACGTCCGGGTGGTGCCGGCAGCAGCGCGGCCGGCGGCTGGCCTCGACGACGTCGCGGACCGGGTCGTCGCGTTCACCGTCGCGGGAACGACGCCCGGCACCGGCGTGATCCTGATCTTCGATGATGTGCTCGCCGAGATCGAGGAGCACATCCGGGCCGGGCGGCTGCCCGCCGGCTGGTGGGTCGAGCTGCTCGCGCACGAGACGGAGTTCCACATCCGGCGCCGGGAGCACACCGGAACCCGCCACGACGACGACGCGGCCGACCGCGTCGGCCCGTTGCGGGATGCCCGCTGGGAAGCCGCAACGGCCGATTCGCTGCCGCCGCGGGAGCGCCGTGCCCTCATCGCGACGCTCGCCCCGTACCTGGGCCGGTTCGTGCAGCACGCCGGTGGTGAGTTCCTCCTCATGGCATCGCAGTGGGGCGCCGCGCTGGCGCGTGCGGGGCTGACCGGCGCGGTCGCCGGGCTGATCGCCCACCCGGTGCGAGACGATCAGGGCCGGCTCTGGCGCGTCGGCTCCCACGCGCTCTGGGTCGAGATCGACGGGCTCCACCACCGCGGCCTGCTGACGGCACGGTTCGCGGAGGCCGTGACCGACGGCCGTCTCGGTGATGCGCACCGGATGCTGGCAGGCGCGAGGTCCGGGGCGGAGGGTGCCGGCGACGGCCCGCGCCCGCTGCAGATCGTTCCCCTGCGCCTGGTCGCGGAGATCGCCTCCACGCGGGCTCCGGCGGACGTGCTCGCGCGCACCTCCGGCCTCCCGATCGGCGAACTGGTCGAGCTGGTGGACGTGCTCGCGGGGATGGAGTTGGTCACCGGCGATCCGGTCGGCGGATACTTCCCGACCTCGGGAGCGATCGGGGTGCTCCACGGCCTCGACCATCCGGACGCTCTCTACGATCTGGCCGCCCGGGAGGCGCTGGCCAGGGCGCACCGCCTGCTCGAGCGACCGGTCGACGGGGCCGATGCCGGACAGGTCTGGAACCTCGCGGCCGCCGTCTTCGCGGCGTTGCGCCGTCTCGACCGCCCGAACGCCTGGAACCCGGGGAGCGAGCCCACAACGGAGCCGCGCCCCGCCGGCGGCAAGCCGGATCGCGGCGGTCCGGCCCGTCCCGGTCCCAGCCTGCGGTCGGTGCTGGAGCTCATCAGGGACAACGGCTCCCTGCTCGCCCGCACCATCAGGGCCGAGGTCCGGGTGGGTCGCGATGCGCTCGCCAGGCAACTGCGCCACCTGCAGCGCTGGGGACTGATCCGGCGGGACGGCAACCACCGGTACCTGCTGACGGAGCAGGGTCGCGTGCTGCTCGACATGACCGATGGGTCGGTGCGCACCGGCCCGGCGGATCGGGCCGCAGCCGTGCTCGACGGCTGGCCGAGCTGGTGGACACCGGAACAGGCGGGTCCCGGCGCGGAGGCGGTGGCGGCGGCGCTCCGGCTGAGCCTGCGATCCGCGCTGTCCATCGTCGCGCGCTCCGCCGATGCCGTGCGGGCCATCGAGATCTCCACCGAGCTGGGCGTGAGCAACTCCGCGCTCCGCGAGCGGATGCTCCTGCTGGCGCAAGCGGGGCTGGTCTTCTACCTGCCCAACGAGGGGTACGTGCTCGACGGCAGCGCGCGCCGGCTCCTGCAGGTGCTCGGCGGGGCGTTGGAGGGCACCGCCGCCGAGGACACCCTGATCGAGCGGCTCGGCCCGGTGCTGGCGACGTGGCGTCGCCTCGACGAACTGGGGACGCACCTGCCGCTGTTCCGGCAGGCGGCGACGGTCTTCGGGGCGCAGCACCTGGAGCCGCTGTCACTGGGCGGACTGCTGCGTGGCCTGCGGATCCGCCCTGCCACCCTCGCCGACCTGCGGACGCGCGGCGAGGTCCGGGCCGATCGCCTGGTCGATCTCCAGACGCTCCTGCACCGGTTGCGGCTCACGCGGATCGCGGCGGGCGGTGCCGTCGAGCTCACCGACCAGGCCGCGGACCTGCTCGATCTGCTGCTCCGCCGTCCCGCGGCCGTGCCCGACTCCGACCATCCGCTGGAACGACTGGCACGGATGCTGACGGCGCCTGCCGACACCCGGATCGGCGTCGTCACCGCGCAGCGGCTTGCGACTGCCCTCGATGCGGTCACCGCACTGCGGTCGGGCCTGCCCACCGCGTTGCTCCGGTACATCAGCACGGGTCGAGAGATCCGCCGGACCACGTTGGTACGCCTGACCGGTGCGGACGAGGACGTCGTGGCCGCGGCGCTCGCGACACTGCAGGCAGGCGGGTTCATGACCGATGCACCCGGCGCGCGGGGGTACTCGCTGACCAGCCGCGGGCGCGCCAGAGCCTTCGGCGCGCGGCGCAGCGTCGACTCGTTGCTCGCGCTGCTGCTGACCGTCGATGTCTCCGGCGGGCTGACCTCGACGGAGATCGGCGCGACGACGCCGTCGACCGAACGTCAGGTCCTCGAGAGACTGCGCCAGCTCGCCGGGGCCGGCCTCGTCGACGTCATGGTGCCCACCGGACGCGCCGCCAAGCGGTTCGGCCTGAGCGCGACCGCGCGTGAGCTGCTGGTGGCGATCGACACCGCCGCGCCCGATCGCGGCCTCCGCGCGGATGCCCTGCGTGAGCTGGGTTCGCTGCTGGCGGCGCCTCGTGACGACAAGCACCTCCACCGGCGGCTGCGAGCCCTGCTCCAGCGGGTGGCGGCGTTCGACTCCACCCCGCATCGATGGACGCCGGACGCCGACGCCCGGCCGGCAACGCTGTACGCATTGCTCGCCGGGCGTGCCGAGGTGGGTGCCCGCGGTCGTTCGACGGTGCTCGCCGCGCTGATCGACGCCGGGTTCGCGGCACCGGCTCCGAGCGGCCGGACCGTTGTGCCGACCCCCGCAGGCGTCGACCTGCTCATCGAGATCGATACGCGGGAAGCGTCATCGGCCGCGCTTCATCGAGACATGCTCCTCGCACTGCGCAGGGTGCTGGACAGCCCGATCGATCTCGACGCACCTGTGGTGGGACGCGCCTTCCGCAGCGTGCTGGACGGGATGCGCGGCTTCGCGGGCAGCGCCGCCGGGGACCTCGCGGTGGCAGGAGCGGGCAGCCTGCGTGCGCGTGGCACGTTCCGGGAGCTGCTCGAGATCGTGGCGCTGCACCCGGGCATCAACGGTCACGAGCTCGGCCCGATGTTCGGCATGGCGAACATGGCCATGGAGGACTCCCGGTTGGACCTGCTCGCCGCGGCCGGTGTGATCGACAGCGAGCACGCCGGACACGGCAGGGCGCGGGCGCACCGACTGAGCCGGCGTGCCGAGCTGGTGATGGCCGCGCTCGCCGACGGGACCGAGTTCACCGATCGGCCGGACCTGGCGGCCGCCGCAGCCGCGCTGGCGGTGCCCGTGGTGGCGATGCGGCAGCGGGCGATCGCGAGGATCGGGGCGGCGTTCGAGGACGTCGCGGCTCACCTCGGCGAGGCCGACCCGCCCGCCGCAGGCAAGGGTCGCTACGTGGCCGTCCTCGCCGCACCGGCGGGTGGGTCCCCGATCGCGGACCTGCTCCACCACGTCGGCCCCGCGGCGCCGGTGGCACTCGTGGTGGTCGGGATCGCGGCCATGGGCACCATCGCGGTCGTTCACCTCGTCCGCGCTCGCGGCCCGCCCGCGTGGGTGCGGGCCACGATCGGGTCCCGCACCGACGCGACCGACGCGGTCCGGGCCGCCGTACCGGCCGTGGGCGGGCTGCTGGTCCGTGCCGGGCTCGTCGTCGTCGCCGCCGCGCTCGGCTGGGCGCTGGCGTACGGCGGCACGGTCGGTGAGGACGCCGTCGCGTCGGGCGCGACGGGGACGCCGCAGGCCACGGCGACCACCGCGTCCGATTCCGGCGACACGCCGACCGGCGCGACCGTCGTGTTCCGGGCCGAACTGGTCGCCCCGGACGACACGTTCAACGCGATCGCGCGGCGCATGGGCGTCGATCCGGATGCGCTGGCCGCCGCCCAGGGCAGCCGCTTCCCGTCGAGAGCCGACCGCGATCTCATCCACCACGGCGAGGTCTTCACGCTCGGCTTCCCGAGCGAACCGGCGGCCACCCCGGCCGCGCCGCAGGCGCCGGAAGTGCCGGCTGCACCCACCGCGCCGGTCGCCCCGGTGGCTCCGCCGGTCGCGCCGGTGCCCTCGGTGCCGGCGATGCCATGGTCGACGCTCGCGTGGATCGCGGCAGCAGCCGTGGCGCTGGTCGGCGCGATCGTGGTCGGCCCCGTCCTGCGTGGGCATGCCGCCGGGCGCCCGCCGGCGAGGGTTGCCCGGCCGACGCGACCGGCCACGGCGACCGAGCGCACCGGTCGTGCCGTCCTCGCGGGCTCCGACAACGGCCTGCGGCCGTTCGAGGTGTGGTTCCTCGCGCGGGCCTTCGCCCGGATCCGGGCCGCGTCGCCGGTCACGATGCGGGTGCGGGCGGGGGAGTCCGGGCCCGGTATGGCGCGGTTGCCGGCGGGTACGGAGCTGCTCGAGGTCTCCGAGGACGACCTGGTCGCCGAGCTGAGGTCCGTCGGTTTCTCGGCGATCGGCGCGGACCGGCTGGTCGAGCGCCTGCTCGGCCATGTCTGGCGAGACCCGACGTCCGGTGTCCGGGTGACCGCTGTGCTGTCACGCTGGGTCGGCCGGTTGACCCGGGCGGGGCAGCTGGACGCGCTGCTGGAGCTGGGCAGGCAGCACCTGGCGAGCACCACCGAGGCCGACGACGCGACGGTGAGCAGGGTCACGCGGGAGTTCTACGACCGCCTCGTCGCCGACGACGCCGCACCGGCCCGGTTCCGGTTCGTCACCACCGTCCTGGTCGCACTGCTGGTCGCGCGGGCGTGGGGCCTGCTGACCGGTGCCGGTCTCGGCGCAGCAGGCCTGGTCGTCGGCGTGCTCGCGACACGCGCGGCCGTCGTCGCGCTGTCGCGGCTGGTGGCAGCGGCGCAGGGCCCGTCGGCGCCCGGTTGGGCGCGGAACACGCTCGCTGCTGTCGCGCTGCTGCAGCGGGGCCGGTCGATGTGGTGGAACCTGCCGCTGCGCCTGCATCTGGTCATGGCGGCGGCGCGCACCGTGCTCACCTCATCGACGTGGCCGGTCCGGACGGCGTGGGCCGACGTGATGATCGGGCTGCGCATCGCGACGACGCCGGAGCGCCCGCTCTGGAGCCGGTCGCTGCTGCCGCACCGGGCCGAGTCGGAGTTCCGGCTGTACGTGCCGGTGCTGCAGGTGGCCTTCATCGGGGCCGTGCAGGTGCTGTTCGGGACGGCGGCGGCGCTGCTGGCCGGGACGTTCGTGGGGTTGTTCCCGCACCTGAAGGTCCAGCGCCATGACACCCTGCCGCCGGTCAGCGCCCTGCACCGGTTGACGCTGCGGCAGCGAACCGCCCGGGCTGCGACGATCATGTCGCACGCGCGGATCGAGCGGGCGGCCACGGTCGGGGTGACGCAGCCGTTCTTCGACGTGGAGCTGTGGGTGGTCCCGCTGCACCTGCTGGGTCCGACGGGGGTCGTGCTCGCCCACCTGTTCCGGGTGAGCATGCATGCGAGCTTCGCCGCCGTCGCCGGGCTGCTGGCCGAGGACGACGTCAAGTTCGCGTGGCTGCGGAAGATCAACCCCAGCAAGTGGTGGACGATCGTGCTCGTGCCGCGGCTGACGCTGCGGTGGGAGCCGACGTTCGGGCCGCCGCTCGGGATCGACCTCTTCGCCGGTGGGTACGCCCCGATCGCGCGCCAGGTCGCCGGTGACGTGCCGGCGCCGCAGGTGGTCGGGCTGCAGCCGGTGCGCCGCCTCGGGTACTGGGGCCGCTCGCACGACCTGTCGCTCTCGACGTTGCCGGGAGTGAAGTACCTGACCGTGCCCCAGATCGGCATCGGGGTGCGGTGGAACGGCCTGCAGGTCGTCGAGCTGCGGATCGCGTTCATCTCGGTCGCGATCACCTTCCGGGGCAGGCCGTATCGGCTCGACCTGATCCGGATCCTCGACACGGCGGTCCGCGCGGTGGTCCGGGTGGTCTGGCGCGCGGCGGGCTGGTTGCTGCCGGAGCCGGCGCGGATCCTCTGGCACGCGGTTCCCGGCTGGGGGCTCGAGCGGGCCGACCGCTGGCGCCAGGCGCACCGCGAGGCCGCGCTGGGGCGGTTGGCCACGGAAGCGGCGCGACAGGATCGGGCCCGGGAGGCGGTCTCGGCCCGCATCGCGACGGTCCTCGACGCGCCCGCCGGTGCCGTGCTCGGGATGCTGCTGCGCGACCGGTACGCCGTCGCGTCGTGGCGGCTGGGCCGGTTGCTGGACGTCGACCGGACGCTGGCTGCGGCGATCGACTCCAACCGCGGCGATCGCGCCACCGCGATCAGGACGATGCTGGCGACGGCCGCCGCGGCGCAGGCGCGGGCGGACGCCGGGGTCGGCGTCGAGCAGGTGCCGACCGACCGCTACGACGTTCCGGCCGGGCCGGTGGCGGACTTCCGGGAGGACGAGGAGGCGCCGGCCGCGCGGGTGCTGGCGGGCTTCGCGCAGGCGGTGCTTGCGCGCGAGCAACCGGCGCGCACCAACGATCCGAACACGTTCCTGCTGGAGCTCGTCCCGCGCCCGGACATGATCGACAAGCTGGTCGACGACGAGGCGATGACACAGGCGCAGGCCGCGTCACTGGTCGACCGGTTCTGGGCGTTCGGCGTGCGCAGCGACGGTCGCAACGTCGTCGTGACGGTGCGTGAGCAGCACGCGATCCTGGCGGAGCTGGGGTTGCTCGACGCGGTGCTGGCCCACGAGGTCAGGTTCCACCTGGATGGGGCACCGCACGACGACCGCGCCCACGCGGCCGACAACCAGCGGCTGATCGACCTCATCGAGCGGGTCCGCTCCGGGCAGGTGGCCCGCACGGCGTCGGGCTTCCTCGACGGCATCGCGATCGACGGCATCACACCGGCGGAGCTGGCCGAGTTCGCGGCGCTGGCGCTGGTCTGGGGGTCAGTGCTCGAGAGCCCGCAACCGCGGGAACCGGCCGTGCCGTCGGCAGCGGACCGGATCCTGCACGTCGTGCTCCTGGATCCGGCAGCGGTGGCCGCCAGGCCCGGGACGGAGAGGCTGGTCGATGCCCTGTCGCGGTTGGTGGCGCTGCGTTGGCAGGACGCATCCGGGTCGGCGCGGGTCACGGTGCTGACCCCGGCGATGATCGACGAGGTCACCGCGCTGATCGGTGCGGGCCGGCTCGACGCGGGCTGGTGGAGCCGCCTCTCCGCGGCAGACACCGGCGCTGCGACCGACGCTGTCGTGGCAGAGCTCGTTGCGGCCCGCCGGGCTCCCGTCGACGAGCTGCTGGAGCCGCTCGAACTGCTGCTGGACCTGGTGTCCGCGCCCGATGCCGACTGGCCGCTGGCCCTGTCGGTGCAGGGCTGGGCCGCGAGTGCGATACCGGGGATCCGGGCATTGCTCGAGGCGCTGCCGATCGGTGGCCCGCTCCACGAGCTCACCGACCGCGTGACGGCGGCCCGGGTCCGGCTGGCGCAGCTCACCGGGCGTCTGGACGAGCACCTGGACGCGCTGGCCGAGCAGATCCTCGGCGCGTTCGACCGGCGGGGCGGCGACTGGGTGGCCTCCGACGAGCTCGCCGCCGCGCTCGGGGTGCACCGGGCTGTTCTCGACGCCGCGGTCCGCAGGTCCGATCACCTCGTCGGCGTTGCGCAGCTGGTGTCGGGGCCGGGGATGCCCGGCCCGTTCGTCGTCACCTCCAACCGGGCTGCTGTCGACAACGGGTTCCTGCTCACCACCACCACGGTCGGCGCGTCGCACCCCGGTGGCGGGCCGGTCACCGTCCCGGCGATCGCGCTGGCGAGCGCCAAGGGCCGGCTGCTCATCGACGGCTGGCTCACCGGCCGCGCGGACGGCTGGGACGGCCATCCCGCATCGGGACTGACCCCGATGGGCGTCGAGACGTGGATGCACGCGGTCAACGCCCGGCGCTGGCTGCTCGGGACGGAGGATGCCGACCCGGCGGCGGTCGCCGCAGCGTTCTACGAGCTGCTGGTCGAGGTGTGGCACAGCGAGGACAGCCTGATCGAGCAGGGTGCGGACCTCGTGACCCAGTGGGTCGATCTCGGACGCGACGTCGCGCGCCTCCCGGACGGCACGCACACGAGCGTCATCGAGATCCGGACGTGGGCGCGCGATCGGGAGCACCGCCTCGTCGGTGTCCAGCCGCTGCGGGTGGGCACCGCGCCGGGGCCGGGCCGGACCGGGCTGCTGCCGCTGATGGCACTCCCGGCTTCCGGCGGCCAGGGCGTCGTCTCCTGGTTGCACGCGCTGCCGTCGGGCGTGCTCGCCGGTGCGGCGGTCGCGGTCGTGCTGGTCGGTCGGGTGGTGTTGCGGCTGCTCCGCGAGCTGCCGAGCCCGCGCGGCCCGCCGACCCACCGGCTCCGGAAGCTGGTGGCCGGGGTGTTCGTCGGCGCGACGATCGGGGTGGCGCCGATCGGTCTCGCGACGCCCGCTGCCGCCGCGCCTGCCGGGCCCGGTACGTCGGAGACCGTCGTCGTCCAGGTCGACGACACGGTGACGGCGATCGCGGCCGAGAACGGCACCACCGTCCAGAAGATCTTCGCGGCCAACCGGGACCGGTTCCGGACCTGGAAGCAGCTGGACCTGATCCGTCCCGGTTGGGAGCTGTCGCTGGGGCGGCCCGCAGCGCCGGGCGTCCCGCCGGTGACGCCGGCTCCGCCGGTGCCGCCCGTCCCCCCGGTGACGCCGACGGTCCCGGCCCCGTCTTCCGTGGCCCCGACCACCCCGAGCACGGTGCCGGCACCGCCGGTTGCGGTGCCTGCGCCCGCTCCGGGATCGGGCGAGGGGCTGGGCCGGCTCGGCTGGGGTGTCGGTGGCCTGGGCGCCGTGCTGGTGTCGATCGCGCTGGTTCGCCGCTGGCAGGCCGGCAGGCGCGCGAAGGTCGAGGTCGAGCGCGCTGCCCGGTGGGACCTGGTCGAGGCCGTCGACCTGCGGGCGGCGTCCGTGCGGCCGGACGTCGTGTTCCTGGAGTGGTTGATCGGGATGTGGACGGCCGACCCGGCGGCGCGAGTGAGCATGCGTGCGCTCGGTGCCGGCCGGATCGCGACGATCCCGCGCCAGGGGCCCGCAGCGGCGCTGCGATCCGCGCATCTGGCGCGGCTGCCCGACCGCAGCGGGATGGGCCGCCTGCTCGACGTGCTGTCGGAGGCGGGCCTGGTCCGCATCGAGCACAGCGCGCACGGCCGGATGCTGGTTCCCTCGGCGGTGCTCGCCCACCAGCTCGCGCAGGCGCCGCCGCAGCTGACCGCGGCGCTGGGTCGCAACCTGGAAGCCGTGCTGGGCGAGCAGCGCTTCGCCCGGCTGCTGGGGTACGAGACACCGGCGAGCGTCTCGACGTCGCAGCTCGCCCACGGCGTGCTCGGGGTGCTGCGCGAGGTCGGCTGGGACGGCGGCGCGGTGCGTCCGTCGCTCCGGTCGCGGCTGCCGTTGCCGCTGCGGGACCGCGCCCGCGCGGCCGAGCTGCGCGCGCTGTTCGTACCGGTCCGCGCGGCGAGCCGCGCCGTCACGCGGGCGACCGCACGGGTGAGCCGGTTGCAGGCGCAGCTCGCCGCGGCTCACCGGCCGGCGGGATCGGCGGCGGTTCGGGGGCGAGGGCGCGGCCTGGCGACGGATCGGGTGTTCGCCGCGACCCGGAGGCCGGCAGGCACGGCTCGCTTCCGCGCCGGGGTCCGGGCCCGGCTCGTGCTGGGTCGCGCGATCCGTGTGCACGAGCGGGCCCTGCGGCGGCTCGTGGCAGCGGGGATCCCGGCCACCGCACGGCGTGGCGCTGATCTCGACCGGGCGCTCTCCGACCTCGCCTCGCGCCTCCGCACCGCGGAGCACGCGCTGGAAGCGGCTCGGGCGGCGGAACGTGCCGCGACACTCGCGGCGCTGAACGCGGCCGCGCTGGCCGGCTTCGCCCGCCGTGACGTCACCCCGGTCCTGGACACGGCCCTGCAGGACTGGGACCGGTACCGGGCGCCGCTCGTGGGATTCATCGCCGGCTTCCCGGGCCAGGCGGCCAGCATGCCGATGCTCGCGTCGGCGGACTTCGCGTCCACGTTCGGCGTGTCGGAGCGGTGGGTCGCCGAGCAGGGTGCGACCGGGACGGCCGTCGGCGCGGGCGTCGGGCTGACCGCCGCGCTGCTGGGCGATCGGCTGATCAGGAACACGAAGGTACTGGTGGCGCTGGGTCTGACCGGCACGGCAGCGCTGCTCCTGCTGGCGGTGAGCCGCGCGGCGGCGCTCTATCCGGTCGCCGTCATCGGCATCGCGGTGATGGCCGTGATGGGCGGCCTCGCGAGGGCCGCGATGGACCGTGGCCATCCGGTCCGCGTCGAGGTGAAGGACGCCAGGGACGCGCGCTACGAGGCGGCGTTCAAGGTGACGCAGGTCGTGCTGCCGGTGGGGCTGGTGCAGAGCATCTCGGCCATCGGCGTCGCGCTGACGTCGCTGGTGATGTCGGCAGGGGCCGCGGTGCTGACGGCGGCCGCCTGGGTCGTGCTGCGGGGCGGGACCGGCGTGCTGCAGCAGGTGAGCAGGTCGCCGGTACTGGGCGCGGTGCGCGGTGCCGCGCGCACGGCCCTCGCCACCCCGCAGGGGTTGCAGCGATCGATGGCGTCGATCGCGGTGCTGACGCTGCTCACCGGGCTGCCGGCCGCGGGGCTGGGCGCCTCCATGGTGGACCAGCTGGTGGCGATCGCCGATCCGACGCTGCGGACCGCCGCGGCATCGGCGGGCGCGCTGAGCGCCCTGCTGCTGGTCCGCAGCGCCCTGATGCTGGCCACGGGTCTCGGGTGGGACCGGTTCCGCAGGATCGCGGAGACGCCCGGGGCCATCGGGAAGCTGCTGGGCCGTGACGTCGAGGCCGGGCGGCCGAGCGCCGCCAGGTTGCTGCGAGCGGTGAACGCGGTGACGCTCCTGCTCGTCCCGGCGGCGGCCTGGATGTGGGCGGCACCAGGGCTCATCCCGTTCGGTGCGGTGTTCGTCCTCGGTGCGGTGGCGACGTCGGCGGCCCGCATCCCGGTCGCCCGCTGGGGTGACGGCGCGACCGCGGCGTCACTGAACAACACGGCGAAGGCCGGGAGCTTCGCGGTGGGGCCCCTGATCATCGCGGCGCTGCTGAGCGGGTTCTGGGCCCGGTTCAAGGACCTTCGGGCCGCCGGACTCGACACCGCGCCCCTGACGGCGTCGGCGCTGGAGGCGCTGGCCTGGCTCACGGTCGGGGTCGTCGCCGTCGTGATCGTGCACGGGGAGCTCACCGTGCGGCGGCGGCTCGGCACGATGGACGAGCTGCGCGACGCGCTGCGTGCCGTCGGCGCCACCGACGCGCAGGGCGTCGCGATCACGGCGGCGCTGACGAGCCACGGGAAGAACGACATCGGCACCGTCGCGGCGCTCTACCTCGCCGAGTCGATGATCGCGGCCGGGGACTGGACGCCACGGTGGCTGCCGAGGTGGCGCCACGCGGTGCGAGCCGACCTGATCGCGTCGATCAGGCTCTCCGGCGCGCAGCGGGTGCAGCTGGAGGCTGCGCTGCGGGAGTTCGCCGCGACGCGCAGGCCCCCGGCGCTGCGCCGCGCCGGTGCGGCGATCCGCGCGGGGATCACCGGTGCCGCCGACCGGTTCCGCAACAGGTCCGATCCGCTGCTGCACCACCCAGACAGGCGCATCCCGTTGCAGCGCCTCGCCTTCCTGCCCGCACCCGCCGGGCCGTCCGTGCGCGGGGTGGCGACCGGCATCAGGTCCGCGATCGGGCGGTGGCGGCTCGGGCGCGCCCAGTCGCGGGGTATCGCCGATCGGGTGCGGCTGCGCCGCGTCGCACCGGCCGGCCCGCTGCGCGACGCGGCGCGCCAGGAGCTGGCCCGCCTGCTGCAGAAGGCGCGCAGCGACGCGCGGGCCGCCGGGATCAGCGGCAGGCGGACCCACCGGATGATCGTGCGAGCCGGCCGCGACACGGGCCCGGCCGCGCTGGCGAGCAGGCTGCGTGCGGTGCTGGTGGACGCGGGCAACGGCACGCGGGTGGTCGTGTCGCGCCTGATCGTGGCGGGGATCGGCGCGGGAGCCGGGATCGGGGTCGCCGTCGGCACCCCGGGCGGTGTCGTGCTCGGATCCACCGTTGCGGCGGCACTGATCACCGCTCGCCGAATCGCCGCGTGGTGGATCAGCAAGGCGCGCGGTCCGCCGCCCGCCCGGTCGGCTGCGCAGCGGGTGTGGCGCGCGCTCCGCACGCTGGTCGCGATCGCGTTCGGCGGCGCGGTCGCGGTACTCGCACCGGCTGCGGTGCGGGGTCTGGTGTGGCTGGAGGCGAACCATCCGGCCCAGGTCACCAGCACCCTGGCCTCCGTGCTGGCGGCGCTGGTGGTCAGTGCGGCGCTCAACGCCCGCTACGTCTACAACCGGCGGACCGCGGCGATGGCCGCCGGCCGGACCCAGACGTCGCCCGCTGCGGACGCCCGGCACTCGGCGCTCTACTCGGCGGGGATCGACGCGGTCAACAACGTCGCCCGCATGGTGCTGGAGTTCGCGCCGATCGCCGGGCTGTCGCTGCTGTTCACCAGCTCCAGCACACCCGGTCTGGTCACCGTGCTGGCCGCAGGCGGGATCACCGGCCTCGCCACCGCCGTGCAACGCAAGTGGGTGGGTGGCGTCCGGATGTGGAAGTCCGTGATCGCGGGGCTGGCCGCGGTCGTCTCGACACCGGTCATCGCGGGCCTGCACCTGAGTACCGTGCCGGCCGGGTGGACGCCCTACCTGCAGGCGCTCGGGGTGTGGGTGCTGGCGCGGAGCTGGTCGTCGCCGCTGAGCGACGTGCTGGTCGACCGCCTCGGTGTGTGGGGCACGCGGCTCACCGACCGGCGGCTGCGGCTGATGCGCGTCATCGCGGCCGGGACCACGACCCCGAAGCACCTGTGGGGCCCGCTGCGCTGGTTCGGCCGCGCCCTGCGGGCACTGGACACCTGGACGGGGCTCGGGCTGACATCGGACTGGCGGCTGCACGAGCTGGACATCCGCCGGACCCAGAACCTGAAGTACAGCAGGCTGGACTTCCGCGCGTTCGGCCGGCTGGACTGGCGGATCGTCACGCTGACGGCGTCGGACCCGATGATCAACGCGGTCCTGTCCTACCTGATCATCCGTCCGCTGCCGGGTCAGCCCGACACGATCGCCTCGATCGGGGTGCGGGCTGCCGGGGTGGCCGTGCTCGTCGCCCTGCAGTGGGTGATCCGCGATCGGAGCGAGGAGCCGTTCGGGCTCAAGGGCTACGTCAGCGACGTCCGGTCGGTGCGACAGGACCGGCCGCGTCCGTTCGGGATCACCTCGTCGCCCCCGTGGGTCGAGTTCGGCAGGTTGAACCGCTCGGCCCGGTCGGCAGCGCACCGCCTGCGCGCGGTGGATCGTGACCACGGCCTGTCGACGGTCGCGCTGACCCGTCGCAGTGCGCGCCGGTTGGCACCGGCGGTGGTCGCCGCACTGCGGACACCCACCGCGGTGTGGCCGGATCTGCGCACCCGCGACGGCGACCCGCAGCACATCGCCGCGCTGCTGACCGAGGCCCGGATCGCCTTCGCACAGCGGCACGAGCAGCACCGTCAACTCGTCGCGATGATCCCGTTCATGGTGGCGACCGGGCTGGCGAACCGGCCGGGCACCGCACTGACCCGAGCCTTGGGCCGGCTGCGACCAGCCGGTGCGACGGCCCGGGCGGTGCGCTTCCAGGGCTGGCTGGTGGAGGCGATGGTGACCGAGCTGATGCGCCCGGCGAACCTGTCGGCCTTCGGCCTGGACCGGCGGATCGCGACGCTGCGCCGCGGTCAGCTGGACCGGATGTTCACCGCCGGGCGCGTGGACCGCAGGCACCGCAAGATCGATTTCCTCAAGGGGATCTGGCGCGACGTCACGCAGGCGCGACTGGCCGAGGCCATCAGGGTCAACGACGAGGACGCCCGGATCCGGGCCGAGCTCGCCATCGAGCTGCTCGACATGGACCTGGGCCGGGAGCGGGCCCGCAAGGTGGACGCCGCCACCGGCATGGCCGCTGCCGAGAAGCTCCTCGCTGCCCGACTGCGCAGCGTGTCCGGGCTCGCCGAGCGGGAGGAGCGCTCGCTGACCGCCGCGACCCGCCGCGGCAGCTCCGTCAGCAGCGCGCGCATCCGGGCGATGGAAGCGGCGTTGCACGGCTACCGCCGGCTCGAACGCGCGCTCCTGCTGGTGAACGACCTGGTGACGACGCTGCACGAGATCGAGATGGCCGCCCCGGAACGCCGGACCGTCCGGAACCGCTGGCGGGCCCGCGTCGACGCCGCGATCGCGACACTGGTCGTCGATCGGCACGGGTGGGCCCATGGCCCGCGCTCGCCACTCGAGCTGGCGTTGCTCATCGCGGGCCGCAGGCGCGCCATCACTGCCACGCGGCTCGCGGGCGAGTTCGGTGGGCGCCGCCGGATGTGGCGCGCCCGGCTGTTCGCGCTGCAGCGGGCGGGTGCCCTCACCACGACGTCCGGCCGCGGGCACCTGGCCGATCCGGTGCTGGCGGCGGCGTGGGCGGGGGCCGGTGCGGGTCTGCGGCATGCGCTGCGGGTCAACCCGTCCGGGGTGGCGGCGCGCAGCGCGGGCCTGCCGGGATATCCCGAGCTCTCGGTGCTGGTGCGCCACTACGGCACGTCCGCGCCGGCAACCGCCGACGTCCGGGCCGGTTACGCGGCGCTGCTGGAGCTGCTGGCGGATGCCGACCGGGCGGCGCGGTACGTCCGGCCGGGTCTGCGAGACAGCGCGGGGTGGCTGGTGCGCAGGCTCACCGGGCTGGCCTACCAGCGCAAACACCGTGCCGCGGCGGTGGTGTGGCCGGGAACGACCAGCGGGCGCACCACCCGGGCGGAGGCAGCGGCGCTGATCGGTGAGCACTCCGGGACGTTGACGGAGCTGCGTCGCGCGGTCCGGGGCGCCGCCGCGTTCCGGAGCAAGGTCGAGCTGACCCCGGGAATCGGCGATGGCATCCGGCACACCGCCACCGCGGACCTGGCGAGGGCCCGGGCCGCGCTGACCCGGGAGACCGAGCGGTTCCGCAGGGAGGCGACGGCGATCGGGATGCCCCGACACCGGATCGACGCCGTGCTCCGCGCGGCCCGGCGAACACTCGCCGGACCCGTCCCGCACCTGCGGCAGGAACTGCGGGTCGCGGTGGCGGCCGTGCACGCGGCGAGCTCGACGTTGAACGCGGTGTCGAGCCGGTCCGCGCACCGCGGCACGCCGGCCGATCGCCGTCACCACGACGAGGCGCTCACGGGTGCGGCCGGCGCGCTCGAGCGGCTGCACCACGCGACCCGCGCTGCGCAGAAGGCCGGGGTGAGCAGGGAGTACCAGGTGTGGAGGGCCATCGCCGACGGTGCGCGGATGCGGGCCGACATGCACCACCGCCACCCGGCGCTGGCCGTCATCGAGGCACCGGTGGTGCTGTCGCTCGACCCGCACTCGGGGGTGCGCCCCGCCGCGCCTGCCGCGCAACGGGCCGGCCTGGACGTCGGACGGTTCGTCATCGCCGCCTACCTGGTGCGTAACGGGCACGCGGTGGCCCGCTCGGCCGCGACGGGGGCTCGGGTGGACCGCAGCACCCGGCGCCCGGCAGCGCTCGGCTTCACCGCTGTTCAGGTCCACGCGGGGTTGCCCGGCGGGCTCCCGCACATCGCCCCGGACTGGCTGGTGGCACTCGGTGCGCACCTCGGCGGCGCGCAGCACGCGCTCGAGACGGTGCACCGCTGGCTCGAGCAGGCCGTCGGCGCCGGACTGCTCGACGCGCGCTACCGCCGTGGCGTCGCGCACTACCGCCCCGCCGACCGGCTCGACCTCCTGCTGGCCCGCGCTCCGCCCGCGTTCGTCGCGGAGCTGCTGGCCAACCCGGCCGCCGCGACCGGCGTCGACGACCTGGTCCGGCGTCCGGGCAGTGAGCAGGTGCGGATCATCACCGACACGCTGGTGGCGGCACAGGTCGGGCCCGGAGCGGAGTCGCCGAGCCCGCAACGGTCGCCGAGGGGCCTGCGGCGCTGGTTCGGCGGCGGTCGCACCACGATGCTGCTCGCGGTGCCCGGTGGCGTCGACCTGCCGGGTGGGCAGGCGACGGGTGACGGCATCGTCGATCACCTGCACACCCTGCCGCCGGGCCAGGTGGCGGTGGCGCTCGTGGGGGCCGTGCTCGCCGTCGTGGGTGTCATCACGATCCGCGGCCTGGTCGGTCCGCGCGGCTCGCAACCGGCCCGACGGCTCATGCCACCGGTCGGCGCGAACCCATACGCGGTCGCGCGCTGGTGGGAGTGGCTCGACGAGCCGGCGCGCGCCGAGGTGCGCGCGGCCGGTGTCGTGGACCTGGGCAGCCTCGACGGGATCCCGGCCGCGATCCGTGACGCGGTCAACCGCGAGGTGCTGGGCCGGGTCCACGGGCGGCTGCAGTGGATCATGGATCAGGCCGATGCGCGTGACCTCGACGAGCGGGCGCGCCGTTCGGTGGCGGACAAGCTGTCCGGGGTGCGTGCGCTCGCCGCGGAGCTGGCCACCGACGACATCCCCGGCGGTCCGCGGCGGTTCCTGCTCGGGCTGGGGCTCACGGGGGCGGGCCGCTACATCATCGCCATCGGCGATCCGGAGACCGCCGCGCACGTCGCCGTGCACGTTGCGGGCAAGGACCACCGGCTCGCCCAGGTCGCCAAGGGCGTGCGCCGCGCGGCGCTCACCCGGGAGGCCGGCATCGCTGCCGGTTCCGATGACGTCGCCGTGATCATGTGGCACGGCTACGACGCGCCGCAGCTGTGGCGCGTCGCGGCGGGGCGGAACTCGGCGCGCCGGGGCGCCACGGCGTTGCGCGGATTCCTGAACGGGCTGCGGGCGGCCCGGCCCGGAGCCCCGGCACATCTCACGCTCGCGGCGCACAGCTACGGATCAGTGACGACGGGGCTCGCGGCATCCGACCTGCAGCACGCACCGCTGCCGGTGGACGAGCTGGTGGTGCTGGGCAGCCCCGGCATGACGGTGGATCACGTGGCGCAGCTGCGGATGCCGGACGGCCACACATGGGCCACGGCTACCGGACGCGACCCCATCGCGAGGATTCCGGAGCGCTTCCACGCAGTCGTCCCGACCGACCCCTCGTTCGGCGCGAAGCGGTTCGACAGCGGCACCGGCAGCCGTGATCTGGAACAGGCTCATTTCGACTACTTCGTGGAGGGCTCGCCCGCGCTGGCGAACCTCGCCCTGATCATCGTGGGGCGGGGCGCCGAGGTCCCCGTGCTCACCGGGCCGCTGGAGTGGGTGCGGATGGAGCGGCGATCGCGGTGGTCGATCCTCGGCCATGCACCGTTGGTCGTGGTCGGGCTGATTGCCGCGGGCCTACTGCTGCCCTCGCTGACCGACCACGGCAGCACCGCGGGCGCCCGTACCGGCGTCGTCGTCGCTCAGCAACCCGGAGCCGGTGGCCTGCTGGCACTGGTGACGGTGGGCGCCGTCGTGCTCGGTTCGGCCCTGCTGACGGCGCGGGCGCTCATCCGAGCACTCCCGCTACTCGGCCACCTGTCGCGCGCCGCCGTGGCCGGATCAGGGATTGCGCCGCGACATCTGACCGAGGCCGACCTGCGGGCGCAGCTGCAGGGAAGCGTCGAGCTCCGCCGCCTGTCCCGCCAGGCATCGGGTCCCTTCCTCGTCGTTGTGGACGGTCGACCGGTCGGCATCTACCGGATCAGGGACCTGCACGACATCGGTGGCGGCGAACCGGCGAGCGACGTCGCGATGTCCCGGTTGGCCCGCCGGCTCGGCTGGGCCGACCTGGTGCCCACGACGATCGCCTGGCGCGGCCCCCACGGTTGGGGCTCCCTGCGCCAGTTCGTGCCCGGTGGCGTACCGGGGAGGCCGGACGTCGCCACCTACCGGCCTCGCGACGTCGAGCGGATCGCCGTGCTCGATCACCTGACCGGGCACCTCGACCGCCACAGCTCGACCTTTCTGGTGTTCGGCGACGCCGTGCGGTTGATCGACAATGGGCGGGGCTTCGTCGTGGGCACGGAATCGGTCCGCTCACCGTTCGCCGCCGCACTCGGCTCGTCGCTCCTGTCCGTGGACGTGCTCGCGGCCGTCGGTGCGCTGTCGGTCGACGTCCTGTTCGGCATCGTGACGGGAGCCGGTGTCGAACCCGATCCCGCGGCGGCGGCGGCGCAGCGGCTGCAGGAGCTCCAGGCATCGGGCACCGTGGGTCGGCGGGCGGCGTCCGGCTCCACCGCAGGCCCGACGCGCCCGGCGCCGCGGCGCCGTGAACCGCCGGAGCACATGAGCCGGGACGAGCTGCTGGCGCTGATGCCGGGTGGGTACCGCCTGGTGCCGCTCAAGCCGGAACCGTTGCCCGCCAACCAGGTCATGCCCTACGCGGTCGAGATCTGGACCGGGAGCACCTACCTGCGGGTCGGCATCTACAAGCAGTTCGACCTCGACGATCCCGACGGCGGCGCCGCGGCGCGCGAGATCGCGGCCGCCGCACTGGTCCGGCTGCTGGGCTGGCCCGAGCTGATCCCTCCAACGTTCCCGTGGGAGGGCAGGTTGGGTCGGGGTTCGCTGCAGCAGTGGCTCCACGACGTGGTCCCCGGCACGGAGGACGCCGGCGGTTACCGCTATGCCGATGTCGAACGGGCGGCGATCGTCGACTTCGTACTGGCCAACAGCGACCGGCACGGGGACAACCACCTCCGCGACGGCGACCGCGTGAAGCTCATCGACCACGCGTTCGGGTTCCCCGGCGCCGGGACGCCTGCAGGCGCGTCCTCACCGTTCGTGGATCGGGTCTACGGGCGACGGTTCTCGCCGGAGGTGATCGCCGTGATCGAGCAGGTCGACCCGCATCTGCTGGTCGAGGAGCTCGTCGCGGCGGGACTGACCGCCCCTACGGCGCGGGCGGCCGGATGGCGCCTCCATGAGCTCGGGCGCCGCAAGGTGATCACCTACTCCAGCTCGCTCGACCCGCCGTCCTCGGTGTGGTCCGACCCTGTCGAGCAGGAGGCGAGCGGGGCCGCAAGCTCACCCCGGTACCGGCCGATGCCGGATCGGACGGCCGGGATCGGCTGGTGGACCCGCATCGTCGTGGTCGGCCTGGCGACGCCGGTGACGCTGGCCCTCGTCGCCCTGTCCGGCGCGAGCGCCGCCGCCGCGTCCGGGACGCCGCCCCCGATGCGGTCGCTGCCCGGCCCGGAGGCGGGCGTCGGCCTCCCGGTTCTCGCGGGAACGGCCGCGGTGACGGCGGTGCTGATCGCGGCATCGGTCCACACGCTGCGCCACGCCCATGCCCGCAGGAAGCTGGTGCTGGGTTGGGCGGCGGTCCTGTCGGTTCGGCTGCCACCGCCGCTCGCGGCGGCACTGGCGAAGATCGCGCCGGTGCTGCGCCGCCGGGCCGCGGTGGCGCAACTGCGGCTGCTCGGGCTGGAGCCTGCCGAGTACCGGGTACCGCGGGTCGGCCTGCACAGCGTCTCGGCCCGCCCCGCGCGTCCGCGCGGGCGAGGCAAGCGGCGTGGCACCGTGCTGGCGGCCGTCGTGGCACTCGCCGCGGTCGCCGCCACCGGTGCTCCGTCGCGCGCGGTGCCGCCGGCTCCAGGCCGGGTGGCGAACGCTCGAACGCATCGCCGGACCCCCACCGCGGGGGAAGCCGAGCCATCGGATCTCGAGCTGATCGACATCGTTCGGGCGGGCCGGGACGGGTCCGCGGGCCATCAGGAGGCGATGGCCGCGTTCGGGCGCCTGTACGCGCGCCACGTCGCCGCAGCGAACCGGGTGGCGCTGCGACTGACCGGCTCCCGATCGGACGCGGACGAGCTGGTCGCAGACACGTTCCTGCACGTGCTGTCGGCGTTGCGTCGCGGGAGCAGGCCGACGCAGCTCCGGGCCTACCTCGCCACGGCCATCCGCAACGCGGTCCGGACACGCGCGCGCAAGGACCGCCACCTCCGGTCGCTCGACGAGCCTGACGACCACCACGGCCGATCGCCGGGGGACCGGCTGTTCGACGAGGGCCCGACCCCCGAAGCGGGGGTGCTCCGGTCGGCCGACGCGGCCCTGATGTCGCGCGCACTCGCGATGATCTCGCCGGAGCATCGCGACGTCCTGCTCCGCATGGAGGTGCACGGGCTCTCGCCCGCCGAGCTCGCCGCAGCCTCGGGGAAGTCCGCGAACGCCGTCTCGGCGCTCGCTTTGCGAGCCCGGCGGGCGCTGGTGGTGGCCTACCTGCAGGCGCATCTCGGCGGCGCGCCACCGGGGTTGGATGCCGGCTGCCGCACCTGCTTCGACGAGCTGGCCGCCTTCCTGCGCGGCACGCTCTCGACGCGCCTGCGGGCCAAGGTCGCGGCCCACCTCGACGGTTGCCCGGACTGCACGGTGCGCAGTGTGCAGCTCGCCGAGATCGACCGGGATCTGCCGCGATCGCGATAGTCGCCGGGATCCCGACAATTTCACATTTCGCGAAAAGTTGAGCCGGCAAGATCTTTCGACCCTAAATCTCGGTCAAGCGACTTGGTGCTGATCGGGAGCCTGCATAACCTCGATGGGCCATGTCAGCAGGATCCCGGTGCCAATTGTGGAGGAATCTTCCCTTGAGTGTGGCAACGTCGACCTTTCCCGATTCGGGCGGATTCGTGGCGTCGTCCGGACCGTTGGGTTGCGACTCCCCGGAAGGGGCGCTGGGGATCGACGCGCAGCACCGCGAGCTCGGCGCGGTGCGGTTGCCCGCCGAGGCACTCGTCGGCGTGGTACCCGCCGGGTCGCCCGGGCGGCCGCGGGTGCTCGTCGTGGTCGACGACATGCCGTTCCTCATCGACGCGATGCTCCTCGAGCTGCGCCGCCGCAACCTCGGGGTGCATCGCGTCGTCCACCCGCGAGTCTGGGCCCGACGCGATGCCGAGGGTCGGCTCGACGAACTCGAGTCGATCACTCCGGTCGCGGAGTCCTGGATCGCGCTGCACCTGGACGAGCTTCCGGCCGGGTCGGCCCATGATGATCTCCGAGCCGCGATGGTCGGCGTGATCTCGCAGGTCAGATCCGTCGTCGAGGGTGAGCCGCGGATCGCCCAGCAGGCACTTGACCTCGCCGTGAGCATCGAGGGGTCCCCGGCGGGGCAGGAGGCCGCCCGGTTCCTCGCGTGGTGCGCCGAGGGCAACCTCACGTTCCTGCACCACGGTGTGGAGCCGATCTCGGAACCCCCGGAGCACTCGCCCGGGTTGCTGCGCTTCGCGCGGGGCAACAGCGTCACCCGGGTACTGTGCGACGCCCCGCCGCTGCGCGTCACCGTCGTCGCGCCGGCGTCGGGTGCCGCGCCCACCACCCCGACCGCGGAGCCCGCGGTCGTGCACACCTTCGAGGCGTTGCTCTCGCCCGCCGCCGCTCGGGCCGACGTGATGAGCATCCCGATCGTGCGGGAGCGGGTGGCCGAGCTGCTGCAGCGGGCCGGGATGCACCAGAACTCGTGGTCGGGACAGCGGGCACTGGAGATACTCCAGAACTATCCGCGGGCCGAGCTGCTGCGCGCCGACACCGATTCCCTGTTGCGCGTGCTCACCTCTGTTCCCGAGATCACCGACCGGAAACAGGTGCGGCTTTTCCTGGACGCCGATCTCGGTGACGCCACGGTGTCGGCGCTGGTCTTCCTGCCCCGCGACCATTGCACGCCGGATGCGCGAACCGCAATTCGGCGCGTTCTCGAAGGTGCGTTCGGCGGCCGCAGCACCGAGCACGCGGCCCGCATGACGGAGTCGCACGTGGCCATCGTCCACCTGACGGTGGAGGGCACCGGTGCGCTGTCGGAGCCGGACGAGCATGCGCTCGAGGAGCGCCTCGCGCTCGTGCTCGACACCTGGGGGGAGCAGCTGCTCGCCGTGGCGGGCGCCACCGCGCGCGGTGCGGTGTTCCCGCAGTCCTACCGGGCCGACGTCGCTCCGTCGGCTGCCGCGCTGGACCTGGCCAGGCTGGACGCGCTCAGCCCCGAGGACGGCGTGGTCGCCGCTCTGGAGCGCGATCTCGCCCGGCGCACCGGCAGCGCGCGGTTCCGGGTGCTGGTCACCGGTACCCGCGTCACCCTGTCGTCGGTCCTGCCGGTGCTGCAGTCGCTGGGGCTCGAGGTGCTCGAGGACCGGCCCTACGACGTGCGGCGCAGCGACGGTCGGCAGTGCTGGATCCACGACTTCGCGGTGCGGCTCCCCGAGGTCGCAGGCGCCGCGGCTGCCGACACGGAGCTGGGCCTGCGCCTGGCGGACGCGTTCCACGCGGCCTGGACCGGGCGCTGCGACGCCGACGGGCTCAACGCGCTCGTCGTGACGGCGGGCCTGACCTGGCAGCAGGTCACGGTCCTGCGTGGCCTCGCCCGCTACCTGCAGCAGCTCGGCGGGCCGCACGGTCACACCTACATCACCGACACCGTCCGCGCACAGCCCGACATCGCGCTCCTGCTGGTGCGCCTGTTCGAGGCGCGGTTCGACCCGGACCGCAGCGAGCCGGACCGCGCCGAACGCGTCGCGGTGTTCGACGTCGAGATCGCGACGCGGATCGACGCGGTGGCCAACCTCGACGCCGACCGGATCCTGCGCAGCGTCCTGTCGCTGGTCCGCGCCGCGACGCGCACGAACTACTTCACCACCGACGGCTCCGGCAACCCGCCGGAGGTGCTGGCGTTCAAGTTCGCGTCGGACTCGATCCCCGACGTGCCCGAACCGCGTCCCGCGGTGGAGGCGTTCGTCCACGCGGCCCGGCTGGAGGGCGTCCACCTGCGGTTCGAACGCGTCGCGCGGGGTGGGCTGCGCTGGTCGGATCGCATCGCGGACTACCGCACCGAGGTGCTCGGCCTCGTCCGCGCCCAGGCCGTCAAGAACGCGGTGATCGTGCCGGGTGGGGCCAAGGGCGGCTTCGTGGTGAAACGGCTCCCGGTCCCGACCGGTGACGACGCGGCGGATCGCGCGGCGCAGCGCGCCGAGGTCGCCACCTGCTACCGGCTGTTCGTGGGTGCGCTGCTGGACCTCGTGGACAACCGGTCCGGGCACGGCGCCGGTGCCACGGTCGGCTCCCCGCCGCGGGTGGTGCGCTACGACGGCGACGACTCGTACCTGGTCGTCGCGGCCGACAAGGGCACGGCGACGTTCTCCGACCTCGCCAACACCGTCGCGATCGAGCGCGGGTTCTGGCTGGGCGACGCGTTCGCGTCCGGCGGCTCGGTCGGCTACGACCACAAGGCGATGGGCATCACCGCGCGCGGCGCCTGGGAGAGCGTGCGCAGGCACTTCCGCGAGCTGGGCCTCGACCCCGACGTCGACGAGTTCACCGCGGTCGGGATCGGCGACATGTCCGGAGACGTGTTCGGCAACGGCATGCTGCTCTCCCCGCACGTGCGACTCGTCGCCGCCTTCGACCACCGCCACGTGTTCCTCGACCCCGACCCGGACCCGGCCGTGTCGTTCGCGGAGCGCGGCAGGCTGTTCGCACTGCCGCGCTCGTCGTGGGCCGACTACGACCGCACCCTGATCTCGGCCGGAGGTGGCGTGTGGCCACGGTCGGCCAAGTCGATCCCGGTGTCCGACCAGGTCCGGGTGGCGCTCGGGCTGGACCGCGCCGTGCGCAGGCTCGATCCGGCGGCACTGATCCGGGCGGTGCTCGCCGCACCGGTGCGGCTGCTGTGGAACGGCGGGATCGGCACCTACGTCAAGGCGAGCGGTGAGACCCACACCGATGCCGGGGACAAGACCAACGACGCCGTCCGGATCGACGCCACCGCCGTGCGGGCGAACGTCATCGGGGAGGGCGGCAACCTCGGCCTGACCCAGCGCGGTCGCATCGAGTACGCCCGCACCGGCGGCAAGATCAACACGGATGCCGTGGACAACAGCGCGGGTGTCGGCTGCTCCGACCGCGAGGTCAACCTCAAGATCCTGCTCGACGCGCTGATCGAGGACGGATCGCTGACCCACCACGACCGCGACGCCCTGCTCGTCGAGATGACCGACGACGTCGCCGGGCTGGTGCTCGCCGACAACATCGTGCAGAACGACGTGCTCGGCGTCGCCCGCTCCCACGCCGACGCCATGGTCGGGGTGCACGGGCGGATCATCGGCGAGCTGGAGTCGCAGCGCGGCCTGCACCGCGGGCTCGAGGCGCTGCCCGACGCCGAGGAGCTCCTCACCCGCGACGCCGCGGGAGCCGGGCTGACCTCGCCGGAGCTGGCCACGCTGCTCGCCCACGTCAAGCTCGCGCTCGCCGACGACATCGCCGCCTCGTCGCTGCCCGCCGACGCCGCGCTCGGCGGCCATCTGACGAGCTACTTCCCGGCCGCCGTTCGGGACCGCTTCCCCGCGGCGGTGCAGACGCACCCGCTGCGCCGCGAGATCATCACGACCGCCGTTGCCAACCACGTCGTCAACAGCGGTGGCATCTCCTACGTGTCCCGGCTCGCCAACGAGATCGGTGCCACCAGCACGGATGCGGCGCGGGCCCATCACATCGTCACCGCGGTGTTCGGCCTCGACGAGATCACGGCCGGGATCGGCGCGCTCGCCGCGGTGCTTCCCCACGACGTCACCGACCGGCTCACGCTGGTGGCGCGCCGGCTGCTCGACCGCTCGTCGCGGTGGTTCCTGACCCGCCGCCCGCAGCCGCTCGACCTGTGCGCGGAGGTCGAGCGCTTCGGCCCGACGATGGCGACGCTCGCGCCGAACGTCGCGCGGTTCGTGCGCGGCCCGGAAGCCGGGTCGCTCGCCGACCGTGTCCGGCGCTACACCGAGATCGGGGTGCCCGATCAGCTGGCCCGCCGGTGCGCCGGGGCGCTGTACTGCTTCGCGCTGCTCGACATCATCGATCTAGCCGACCATCCCGATCTCGCAGCGCAGCCGCGGCCCGGCGCCGTCGACGACCTCGCCCGGCTCTACTTCGGGATCGCCGACCGGCTCGACCTGCACGAGCAGCTCACCTCGATCGCGGCGCTGGACCGCTCCAGCCGCTCGAAGGTGCTCGCCCGGTCGTTCGTCCGGGAGGAGCTCTACTCGGCGCTGCGCGCGATCACGCTGCGGGTCGCCGCGCAGACGCCTGCCGACCGCTCGGTCGACGAGCGGATCGACGCGTGGGAACGCGCCGACGCGACCCGGCTGGCGCGCATGCGGGGCGTGCTGCAGGAGCTGCGCACCGGCGAACCCGCCGATCTCGCCGGCGTCACCGCGGCGCTGCACCAGGTACGCGGCCTCGCCTTCACCTGAAACCGGTACGACGTCACGCAAGGGGGCTGACGAGCACATGTCACAACGCACGGAATCCAGCGGGGGACCGGACTTCCGGTCCCGCACCGACCTCGCGGTGTTCGAGGACGAGGGATACAGGAAGAGCCTCGGCAACCGCCAGGTCCAGATGATCGCCATCGGCGGCGCCATCGGCAGTGGCCTGTTCCTCGGTGCCGGCGGGCGGCTGCACTCCGCCGGGCCGGCACTGATGATCGTCTACGCCGTGGCGGGCGTCATCGCCTTCCTCGTGGTGCGGGCCATGGGTGAGATGGTGATGCACCGCCCGACGTCGGGCTCGTTCGTCTCCTACTCCCGCGAGTTCATCGGGGAGAGGTCCGCGTACTTCGCCGGCTGGATGTACTTCCTGAACTGGGCCTGCAGCGGCATGGGTGACGTCACCGCGGCCGCGGTCTACGTGAAGTTCTTCGCGCCCGACGTCCCGCAGTGGATCCCGGCGCTGGTCGCGCTCGGCGTCGTCCTCGCGGTCAACCTCGTCTCGGTGAAGGTGTTCGGCGAGCTCGAGTTCTGGTTCGCCGCGATCAAGGTGGCGGCGCTGGTGATCTTCATGGTCATCGCGATCGTGACGCTGGTGCTGCGCACCCCGGTCGACGGGCACACCACCGGGCCGCAGCTGATCTTCGACAACGGCGGGTTCTTCCCCGCGGGGTTCCTCGCGGTCCTCATGATCCTGCAGGGTGTCGTGTTCGCCTACGCGGGCGTCGAGATGGTCGGTGTCGCGGCGGGGGAGACCGACAACCCGCGCAGGATCATCCCGAGGGCCGTCAACTCGGTGGGATGGCGCATCGCGGTGTTCTACGTCGGCTCGGTGCTGCTGCTGGTGATGCTGCTGCCGTCGTCGGTCTACCAGCCCGGCGAGAGCCCGTTCGTCACGGTGCTGGGCAAGATCGGGGTACCGGCCGCGGCCGGCATCATGAACATCGTGGTGCTCACGGCCGCGCTCTCGAGCGTGAACTCCGGGCTCTACACCACCGGTCGCGTGCTGCGCTCGCTCGCGTTCAACGGCTCCGCGCCCCGGATCCTCTCGCGCATGAGCCGATCCGGGGTCCCGTACACCGGCATCCTGCTGACGGCATCGATCTACCTGATCGGGGTGGCGCTCAACGCGTTCCTCCCGCACGACGCGTTCGAGATCGTCACGGAGCTCTCCGCCGTCGGGATCATCGGGATGTGGTCGATGATCATGATCGCCCACCTCGCCATGAAGAAGGCCGCCGACGCCGGTCGCATCACCCGGCCGGCGTTCCGGCTGCCGGGAGCGCCGTACACGAACTACATCACGCTCGGGTTCCTGCTGGTGGTGCTCGCGATGACGTGGTTCAACGGATCGACGGGCAAGATCGTGATCTACTGCATCCCGCTGATCGTGGTGGCGCTCGTGGTCGGATGGTTCCTGACCCGCGGCAACGTCGAGCGGATCAAGCAACACGGCTTCGGCAACCACGAGTAGGCCCGGTGCCGCTCCCCAGCGCCGGGTCCGTCACCCGCCCCGCGCCACCAGCAGCGGCACGTACTGCTCGTCGGCCGTGAGCGAGCCGTGCTGGCCCGGCAGCGTCGCGAGCAGCGGCTCGGCCACCGACCGGACGACGGCGGTGGTGCCGCGGGCGGCCATCACGACGTCGCCGATGCGGTCGCGCATCCGCGGAGCGACCGGGCCGAACCAGCCGCGCTCCACGGCCTCCTCGCCGGTCACGACCCAGGCGCGCTCGCCCAGCACGGACCGCCAGGTGGCGAGCACGTTGGCGGCCGCGCCACGCCGCGCATAGACGTGGCGGGCGCGGCCGTCGCCGCCCAGCAGCAGGACGTCGCGCTTGAGGTCGTCGTGCGTGTCGGCGTCGAGCACATCGTCCACCTCGACCATCCCGTGGTCGCCGGTGATCACCAGCACCGCGTCGGAGGGGAGGCTCTCGGCGATCAGCGCGGCCAGCCGGTCGGCCTGGCCCAACTGCATCCGCCACGACAGCGAGCCGGGGCCGCGCCGGTGGCCCAGCCCGTCCAGGTCGGCGTGGTAGCCGTACACCAGTCGCCTGCCCGGTCCGTTGAGCGCACCGATGACCTCCGCGGCCAGATCCCCGAGCGCGAAGGTGCTGCGGAACGAGCCGCCCCGCAGCGCGGCACGGGTCAGCCCGGAGCCCTTGAACTCGCCCTTCGACACGACCGTGACGTCGATCCCCGCGGCCGCGGCCCGCTCGAACACCGTCGGCATCGGCTGCACGTACTCCGGCGGGAACATCGTGCGCAGATCCTCGGACCCGCCCACCGGCCGCCACAGCAGGGTGTCGAGCAGGGCTCCGTCCGCGCGGAAGGACAACCCGACCATGCCGTGGGCGCCCGGCGGCATGCCGGTGCCGAGCGAGGCCAGGCTGATCGGGGTGGTGGACGGGAACCCCGCCGTGAGCGGGCCGGCGTCGGGCAGGCTCGCCAGGAACGGGGCGTCGGCGGCGTGGCGGCGCAGCAGGTTGGAGCCCAGCCCGTCGACGAGCAGCACCGCCGCGGCGCGCACCGTGCCCAGCCCCAGGTCGGTCGGCGCGATGTCGCCGGAGCCCACCGCGGGCTCGCCCAGCGCCGTGAGCAGTGCGGGGAGCACGTCCGACAGGGAGCGATCGCCGTAGCGGGGCAGAACGAGGTCGTCATCGGGCACGGCGCCGAGACTGCCAGACCGGGATGTGAGCGGCCCGCTCTACGCTGGCGCCGTGCTCGATCCTCCTGGCGTCACGGCGCTGCCGCCGGGCCTGCGGATCGTGCTGGACCGCCGCGCCCGTGTGGTCGACGACGGCGCGGTGCTGTTCGGTGGCGCGCCGCCGCGCATGCTGCGGCTGGCCACTCGGGCCCGCGCGCTGGTGGCCGGTGGTCGCGGGTTCACGGTGGCCGACGCGACGTCGACGAAGCTGGCCCGCACCCTGCTCGACGCCGGGATCGCGCACCCCACCGCTGCGCCCGTGACGGCGGTGCCGTCGCCGTCGGACGTGACCGTGGTCGTGCCGGTGAAGGACCGGGTCGACGGCCTGCGCCGGCTGCTCGCCGCGCTGCCGGGCGGGCTGGGCGGCGTCGTCGTCGTCGATGACGGCTCGGCGGATCCGGCCGCGATCGCCGCTGTCGCGCACGGCGCCGGCGCTCGGGTGCTGTGCCACCGGACCGCGCAGGGCCCGGCCGCTGCGCGCAACGCCGGGCTCGCCACCGCGGCCACGCCGCTCGTGGCGTTCCTCGACTCCGACGTCGTGCCCGAACCGGGCTGGCTCGCACCGCTGCTCACCCAGCTCGCGGATCCCGCCGTCGGACTGGTGGCACCGCGGATCGTCGCACTGGCGCCGATCACGGGCTGGCTGGGCCGCTACGAGGCAGCCCGGTCGGCGCTCGACCTCGGGGCGGACCCGGCGCTGGTCGTGCCGATGTCGCGCGTGGCGTACGTGCCGAGCGCGGCGCTGCTGGTGCGCCGCGCGGCCGTCGGTGCCGGCTTCGACGAGCGGATGCACGTGGCGGAGGACGTCGACCTGGTGCTGCGCCTGCACGCCGCGGGCTGGCGCGTGCGCTACGAGCCTGCGGCCCGCGTGGCGCACGACCACCGCACCACCCTGGCCACCTGGTGGCTGCGCAAGGCCTTCTACGGCACCGGCGCCGCGCCGCTGGCGCTGCGCCACCGCGGATCCGTGCCACCGATGGTGCTGACCCCGTTCGCCGCGGCGGTGGGCGTGCTCGCGCTGTGGGCCCGGCCGCCCGCCGCCGCGGTCGGGGTGGTGGTCGCGGCCGTGGCTGTCGAGCGGCTCGCCCGCAAGCTCCCCGTCGACCGGCCGCGCCGCACGGCGGCCCGGTTGATCGGGCAGGGGGCGGTGGGCGCGCTGAACCAGACCGCCGACGCCGTCACGCGCCACTACTGGCCCGTCGCCGCTCTCGCCTGCCTGGTCTCGGCGCGGGCCCGGCGCCGGGTCGCGGTGATCGCGCTCGCCGGTGGGGTCGTGGACTGGTGGCGCGACCGCGGTCGCGATCCGCGGGCCCGCCCGGGGCCTGCCGGGTACGTCTTGGCCCGCAGGCTCGACGACCTGGCCTACGGGTCGGGGCTCTGGTGGGGGGCGCTGCGGCTTCGTACGCTCGAGCCGTTGCGGCCGGCCGGGCCGGGTAGTACAGGATCCCGACCGCCCGAGAGGGTTAGTCCGGACGGATGACGGTTTCCCGTGATCGGGTCCGCGTCTGCGGCCCGGATCACCCCATGTCACCCGCTGTAGCGGAGACGCTGCTCCGCTGGTCGGGTTGCGGGTCGTCGCCGGGTACCGACTGGCGGCCGGACGGCTTGCACGGGTCGATCAACAGGGGTGTGATGTGGTCGCCGACACACAGATGTGGCGGCGCCGAGACACCTCTCGCGGCGGAGGAGAAGCTACATGGCACAGGTCCGGGTCACCGTCGACGGCGTGAACTACGCCGACGACGTCGAGCCCCGCACATTGCTGGTCCACTATCTGAGGGAGACCCTCGGCAAGACCGGCACGCTGGTCGGATGCGACACCAGCAACTGCGGTGCATGCACCGTTCACCTGAACGGTCAGAGTGTGAAGTCGTGCTCGGTGTTGGCCGTCCAGGCCGACGGTGCCGAGGTCACGACCATCGAGGGTGTCGCGCGTGACGGCCAGCTGCACCCGGTGCAGCAGGCTTTCCACGAGCACCACGCCCTGCAGTGCGGCTACTGCACGCCGGGAATGATCATGCAGGCCATCGACCTGCTCGGGGACAACCCGGATCCCGACGAGCGCGAGGTCCGCGAGGGCATCGAGGGCAACCTCTGCCGCTGCACGGGCTACCAGAACATCGTGCGTGCTGTGCAGGGCGCCGCCCAGAAGATGAAGCCAGGCGCCCACGCCGAGACCCCGGCCACCGCTTCGGTGGCCGGAGGAGGCAACTAGACATGACCGCTACCGCCGATCCCACCACGCTCGAAGTCGGCAAGGCGCGTCCCCGCAGGGAGGACGCGCGACTGATCGTCGGCCGGAGCCGTTACACCGACGCGATCACCCCGAACGGCACGTTGTACATGTACGTGGTCCGGTCGCCCATCTCGAGCGCGACGATCACCGGCATCGACAAGTCCGCTGCCGAGGCGGCCCCCGGGGTCCTCGGCGTCTTCACCGCGGGCGACCTCGGCGTCCAGGCCGTCGGCCTGCCGCACGCCTGGCCGCTGTCCCCGGACGAGAAGGCTCCCCAGCGTCCGCTGCTGGCCAACACCACCGTGCACTTCGCCGGTGAGGGTGTGGCCGTGGTGCTGGCGCGCACGCTGGCACAGGCCCGCGACGCAGCCGATCTCGTCGAGGTCGACTACGACCCGATCGACCCCGTGCTCGACATGACCGCCGCGGTCGCCGACGGCGCCGCACTGGTGCACCCCGACCTCGGCACCAACAAGAACACCACCTGGGTGTTCGACTCCGCGGGCGCCGGCACCGGCGGTGACATCGACGCCGCGATCGCGGCCGCCGAGTCCGACCCCGACCAGATCGTCGTCAAGCGCCGGTTCATCCAGCAGCGCCTGATCCCGGCGTTCATGGAGCCGCGGTCCTGCGTCGTCGACCCCACCGGCGAGCAGCTCACCATCTACGCGGCCACGCAGATCCCGCACATCCTGCGGACGATGACCGCGGCGAGCATGGGCATTCCCGAGGCCAAGATCCGCGTCATCGCCCCGGACGTGGGCGGCGGCTTCGGCGGCAAGGCCGACATGCTGTGCGAGGACATGCTCTGCGTCGTCCTCGCGCAGAAGTTCGGCAAGCCGGTCAAGTGGACCGAGAGCCGCTCGGAGTCACTGCTCTCGGCCGCGCACGGACGCGACCAGATCCAGGACATCACGATCGTCGCCAAGCGCGACGGCACCGTGATCGGCATCGACGTCAACCTGCTCGCGAACATGGGCGCCTACCTGAACCTGTTCGGCGCGGCCGTGCCGGCGCTCGGCGCGTTCATGTTCAACGGCATCTACAAGTTCGACGCCTACCGGTTCACCTGCACCCCGGTCTTCACGAACACCACGATGACCGGCGCCTACCGCGGAGCCGGCCGTCCGGAGGCCACGTTCGCGCTCGAGCGGATCATGGACGAGCTCGCCGTCGAGCTCGGCCGCGACCCGATGGACCTGCGGCGGCAGAACTGGATCACGCACGAGGAGTTCCCGTTCACCACGGTGGTCGGGCTCACCTACGACTCGGGCAACTACGAGCAGGCCACCGACCAGGCCATGGCCACGTTCGACTACGCGGGCCTGCGTCGCGAGCAGGAGGAGCGCCGCGCCAGCGGCGACAAGGTCCAGCTCGGCATCGGCATCTCGACGTTCACCGAGATGTGCGGGCTGGCGCCGTCGCGGCTGCTCGGTTCGCTGGGCTACGGCGCGGGCGGCTGGGAGGCCGCGAGCATCCGGATGCTCGCCACCGGCAAGGTCGAGGTCGTCACCGGGTCGTCCCCGCACGGGCAGGGCCTGGAGACGGCGTTCAGCCAGATCATCGCCGACCAGCTCGGCGTGCCCTACGACGACGTCGAGATCCTGCACGGCGACACGCAGGTCTCGGCCAAGGGGCTCGACACCTACGGCTCGCGGTCGCTGGCCGTCGGCGGCATCGCCATGGTCAAGGCGGCCGACAAGGTCATCGCGAAGGCGCGCAAGGTCGCGGCGCACCTGCTCGAGGCGTCCGAGGACGACATCGACTTCGAGGGTGGCCGGTTCACGGTGCGCGGCACCGACAAGGGCAAGGCGATCCAGGAGATCGCCTACGCCATCTTCACCGCGCACGACTACCCCGAGGACATGGAACCCAACCTCGACGCCGACTACGTGTTCGACCCGGAGAACTTCTCCTTCCCCCACGGCACGCACCTCGCCGCCATGGAGGTCGACACCGAGACCGGCCAGGTGACGCTGCGCAAGTACGTCTGTGTCGACGACATCGGCAACGTCATCAACCCGCTCATCGTCGAGGGGCAGGTGCACGGTGGCCTCGCGCAGGGCATCGCGCAGGCGCTGTTCGAGGAGGCGAACTACGACGAGCAGGGCACGCTGGTCAACGGCACGTTCGTCGACTACACGCTGCCGTCGGCGGCCGACCTGCCGAGCTTCGACACGGCCACCGTCTCGACGCCTGCCACCACCAACCCGCTGGGGGTCAAGGGTGTCGGCGAGGCCGGCACCATCGCCTCCACGCCCGCGATCGTCAACGGTGTGATCGACGCGCTGCGCCACCTCGGCGTCACGAACGTCGAGATGCCCACCACCTCGCAGCGGGTGTGGCGGGCCATCCAGGCCGCCAAGGGCGTCGCCACCCAGGAGACCCCGATCGACACCCACTCGCCGGGTGCCGGGCTGGGCTCGATCGACCCGAACAACCCCCAGGGGGAGGTCCAGTGATCCCGTCCAAGTTCGACTACGTCAAGCCGGCGTCGGTTGCCGAAGCCGTCACGGCGTTGCAGCAGGGCGGGGAGGACGCCAAGATCCTGGCGGGCGGGCAGAGCCTGATCCCGGTGCTGCGGCTGCGCCTCGCGGCGCCGTCGCTGATCATCGACCTGGGTGGCATCGCCGAGCTGCGGGGCGTGCGCGAGGACGGTGACCGCATCGCGATCGGTGCGATGACGGCCTACCACGACCTGATGCGCGACGACCTGGTCAAGCAGCACGTCACGCTGCTGGCACAGGCCACCGCCACGGTGGCCGACAACCAGGTGCGCCACCGCGGCACGCTCGGCGGCTCGCTGGCGCACGCCGACCCGGCGGGTGACCTCGGGGCCACGGCGCTCGCGCTGGACGCCGAGATGGTGATCGCGGGGGCGTCGGGCACCCGGACGGTGACCGCGGCCGACTTCTTCGTCGACTACTTCACCACCGCGCTCGGCGAGGACGAGATCCTCACCGAGATCCGGTTCCCCCGCTACACCGGATGGGGGAGCCACTACGAGAAGTTCAACCGCACGGCGCAGGCCTGGTCGATGTGCGCCGTGGCCGCCGCGCTGCGGATCGAGGGCGGCACCATCGCCGAGGCCAGGGTCGGACTCACCAACATGGGTACGACTCCGATCCGGGCCACGGGTGTGGAGCAGGCCCTGATCGGGCAGCCTGCCTCGGCGGATGCTGTGCGTGCTGCTGCCGAGCATGCGACGGAAGGCACGGCCGCACCGAGTGACGCGGACGCTGCAGCCGACTACCGTGAGCATCTGGCGAAGGTGCTCACGGGACGGGCGGTGCTCGCCGCGGCCGGCTGATCCGGCTCAGGCGGCACTGCCGTCTGACGATCGTCCACAGCGGGCGCCTGCCCCCGGAGCACCGGGGCAGGCGTCCGCACTGGTGAGGAGACCCCATGCAGTTGGAGAACACGTTCACGATCGCAGCGCCGATCGAGAAGGCGTGGCAGGCGTTGAACACGCCGGAGACGGTGGCACCCTGCTTCCCGGGGGCCACCCTCACCGCGTACGAGGGCGACAGCTTCGAGGGCACCGTCAAGGTCAAGCTCGGTCCCATCTCGCTGACCTACAAGGGCAAGGGCACCTACACCACCCGTGACCAGGCAGGCCACAAGGTGGTGATCGAGGCCAGCGGCCGCGACTCCCGTGGCAACGGCACCGCCAACGCCACGGTCACCGGCACGCTCGTCGCCGACGGCCCGGACAAGACCAGCGTCACGATGGTCACCGACATGACGATCACCGGCCGGCCCGCGCAGTTCGGCCGCGGCGTCATCTCCGATGTCGCCGACAAGATCATCGGCCAGTTCGCGGCGTGCGTGGCCGACAAGCTCGCGCCGCAGGCGGAGGGCTCGGCCCCGGCCGAGGAGCCGCGCACGGCCCCCGTGGCCACCGGGTCCTCGAGCGGCAGCACCAACGGTGCGGCCGGCGGCGGCGCGGTCACCACGGCACCGGCACCCACGACGGCGGCCAAGCCGGCGACGCCGATGACCCCGATGCGCAGCGAGATCGATGCCATCGACCTGCTCGACACCGCGGGTGCACCGGTCCTCAAGCGGCTGGCGCCGGTGGTGGGCGGGCTCCTGCTCCTGCTGATCGTGCTGCTGGTGCGGCGCAGCCGGAAGGGCTGAGCCGCCCGATCTCGGCCCGTTGCAGGAAGGCCACCTTGCCGCAGGATGGCCTTCCTGCAACGCGTCCGGCGCTGGGCTGCCCCGCGCGCCCACCGCGCCAACCCCGTAGCCACCGCGCCGACGTCCCGACATCGGCGCCGTGGCCAACTGGTTGGCGCCGTCGTCTGCGGCGCCTGTGGCGGCCGAGGGCCGTGAAGTCGATCAGCCCAGCCCGCCGAGGTAGGCCCGGATCTGCTCGGGGCTCACCGCCACCGTCGCCAGGTGGTTGTCGGGCCGGACCAGCACCAGCGCATCCCCGGTGACGCCGTAGGCGCGGCGCGCGTGGCCGCCGGTGTCCACGAGGCTGCCCGGCCCCGCGTCCACCCCGTAGGCCCGCACCGGGCCGCCGTCGAGCGCCTCGACGGCCGCGCGGCAGCCCTCGCCGAACCCGAGCAGCGTGAAGTGCGGGCCCGCGAACAGCTCGAACAGCCGAACCGGGGCGCCGTCACCGGCGTGACACGGCGCGTCGGGCGCCCGGTCGCCTGCCTGCAGCGGCCCCGCGGCGGAGTCGCCCGCCAGCGAGCTCCACCGGTAGCCGACGCCCAGGTTGCTGGTGTCCTTGGTGATCACGACGTCGAGTCCGCCGCCCGGCTCCTTGATCGCCTCCAGGGCGGCTCGGAGCCGGTCCGAGGTGATCTCCAGCGTGGCCGCCGCCACGGGCAACCGCTCCTCCTCGTACGTGTCGAGCAGCGCGGGTCCGGCCGCGCGGGTGGCGACCATCCCGAGCTTCCAGCCGAGGTTGAAGGCGTCCTGGATGCCGGAGTTCATGCCCAGCCCGCCCGCGATCGGGTGCACGTGTGCCGCATCGCCCGCGAGGAAGACCCGGCCGGCGCGGTAGTGCTCGACCATGCGGACGTTCACCCGGTAGGTCGAGAGCAGCGTGGCGGTGGTCAACGCGCTCGCCGGCCGCCGCGCATGCCGCGCGAAGAGCCGCTGGAAGGACGCGAGCGACGGCTCGACCATCGTGCCGTCCGCGGTGCGCTCGGGCCCGGCCTGGAACCACCACGACCGTTCCGTGCCGGGGATCGGGCAGAGCAGCACGGCGCCGTCGGTGTCGAACCACTGGTGCCAGATGCCGCGGTCGAGGCCGTCGACGTCCACGTCCACGTCGCCACAGACCATCACCTGCTCGGGCTCGACGTGGCCGTCGAAGGCCAGCCCCAGCAGCTTGCGCACCGGGCTGTGCGCCCCGTCGCAGCCGACCAGGTAGGACGCCGCGATGGTGCGGCCGTCGGCGAGCTGGGCCGTGACTCCGGCACTGTCCTGCGCGAACGTGGTGAGCTCGGCGCCGAGCTCCACCTGCACGCCGTACTCCGCGAGCCGGTCCCGCAGCACCTGCTCGAGCTGCCACTGGGCGATCCAGCAGGTGCGGTCGTACGGCACGTCCGGGGTGGGCGCGTTGCCCGCGAACGGGTCGGTGTCGGCGATCGCGACGCCGTCGCGGTACTTCCGCATGATCAGGTCGGACTCGCCGAGTGCCAGCACCGCATCGGCGACGCCGAGGTCGGCGAGCACCTCGAGGCTGCGCTGGTTGGGGCCCTTGGCGCGCGAGGAGCGCGGGAACGCGGGGCTCTTCTCGATGATCCGCACCGCGACACCGCGGCGCGCGAGGTCGATGGCGAGCGTCAATCCGGTGGGGCCGGAGCCCACGATCAGCACTGGTGTCATGTCAGCACAGAACCACAACCGAGTATCAAATACAACTGAGTCACAAAATTGTCTTAGTTGCTATGCTGCGGTCATGGAACCCGGCCTGCGTGAGCGGAAGAAGGAGCGCACGCGGCAGTCGATCGCCGACGCGGCGATCGCGATGTTCCTGGCCCGCGGCTTCGACGCCGTGTCCACGGCCGACGTCGCGGCGGCGGTCGAGGTGTCGAAGCCGACGCTCTTCCGCTACTTCCCGACGAAGGAGGATCTCGTCGTCCACCGGTTCGCCGACCATCTGGACGAGCCGGCGCGGGTCGTGCGCGAGCGGGCTGCGGGTGAGACCCCGCTCGCCGCGTTGCTACGCCACTTCCGGGCGGGCCTCGACGCCCACGACCCCGTCACCGGCCTGTGCGACGACCCCGAGGTGCTGGCCTTCCACCGGCTGGTCTTCGAGACGCCGGGTCTCACCGCCCGGCTCGCCGAGATCGACGCCCGCGGCACCGCGGCACTGGCCGAGGCGCTCGCCCGTGCCGTGTCCGTCGACGCGTCGACGTTGCGGCCGCGCCTGCTGGCAGCGCAGGTCCTCGCGGTGTGGCGAGTGCTCGCCCGCGCCAACTGGGCCGTTCTCGCGGCCGGTAGCACTGCGGCGGCGGCCCACCGCGAGGCCGTGGCGGCGGCCGCCGACGCGTTCGGGCTGCTCGGCGCGGGCGCGGCGAGCAGCGGCTACTGACCGGCTCCGCGGGCCCCGACCGTCGCGCGGGCACGGTGGCGGCGCACGCCGTCCAGGTTGGCGCAGCGCGGTGAGCAGTAGCGCTGCTTGCCCCCGCGCGAGGTGTCGGCGTAGCAGCGGTCGCAGTCAGGCAGGGCGCACCGGCCCAGCCGGTCCATGCCCCGGCCCACGAGGTGCAGCGCCGTGCCGGTCGCGACGAGCGCCCGCAGCACGGACGCGAGCGGCAGGTCGTCATCGCGGTAGTGCAGGTGCCAGCTGCCGTCGTGGTCGGTGACGCGCGGATGTGCGGTGGCGGCGGCGAGCAGGGTGTTGAGCAGGGCCGCGCGGGCGTGCGGGTCCGGCTCGTCGACCACCGCGGTCCACCGCGTCAGGAACTCCCGGGTGGCGTCGAGATCGGCGGGGGCCGCCGGCTGCTCCAGGGCCACGCCGGCCGCGACGCAGCGCTCGGCCAGCTCGCGCGCGGTGAGCGGTGGTGCGTTCACGAGCTCGACCGCCAGCTCGACGGCGTCACGTCCGTAAGGGTTGAGATGCACAATGCCATTACATCATGGTGAGGGCATGGCCGACACCGATCACGTCTACGAGGTCGTCTCACACCACTGGACCAGCGAGGGGGTGCTGCTCTACGAGACCTGCCACTGCGGGCTCAACCGGGTCCGGCTGGCCGGGGCCGTGGTGGCCTACGCCAGGCCGGAGACCCGCAACGTGATGTTGAGCCGCCCGCTCGTGAGCCCGGTGTCGGGCACGTCGAGCGCGGGCAGCAGCTTCGGCACCCCGTGATAGGCCAGCCGGCTCTCGTCACCGAACACCACCAGGTCACCTGAACGCAGCTCCACGTCGGCCCACGGCTTGCCGCGGTTCGCGGTGCCGCCGAGGCGGAACAGGCACGGCGCCCCGATCGACAGCGACACCACCGGGTCGAGCACCTTCTCGTCCTTGTCCTGGTGCAGGCCCATCTTCGCGGCCGCGTCGTAGTAGTTGACCAGCGCGATGTCGGGCCGGTAGGACGCGGCCCGCTCGGCGTCGTCGTAGGCCGTGGCCACCGCCTCGCGGCCGAGGTCACCGAGCCATTCCGGGAACGCCGTGACGGGGGAACCGTCCTGGTCGTCGCGGGTGCGGGAGTAGCGGTAGGGCAGCCAGTGCCAGCCCAGACCGAAGCTCTTCACCGACATGACGCCGCCGTTGGGCAGGACCGTCGCGCGGATGCCGGGGCCCTCGACCGCCCACGCCCGGCAGGCCCTGACGAGCTCGCGCTGCCGTTCGAGGTCGAGCCAGTCCGGCACGTGCACCGCGCCGGGGGCGAGCACGCGCCGCTCCCGCGGGATCAGCTCCACGACCCACCTCCGGTTAGCGTGATCGGGTGCAGACGTTCCCGATCGGGGCCGCGGTGACCCGTGCCGAGCTCACCGCCGACCCCCATCCTGCGCTCGCCCGGCTGCGCGCCGCCGAGCCGGTCTCGTGGCTGCCGGAGCTGGGCTGCTGGCTGGTCACCAGCCGCGCCGAGGCCGTCACGGTGCTGCGCGAGCCGGCCACGTTCACCGTCGACGACCCGCGGTTCTCGACCGCGCAGGTGATCGGGTCGAGCATGTTGTCGCTCGACGGGGCGGCGCACAGCCGGGTGCGCAGGCCGTTCGTGGCGCCGTTCCGCCCGGCGCGGGTGGCCGACCGGTTCACCGCCGGCATCGTCGAGCACGCGCAGGAGCTCGTCACCGGGTTCCGCGCGGCCGGTCGGGCCGAGTTGCGCACCGCCTTCGCCGGCCCGCTCGCGGTGCGCGTGGTGGCCGCGACGTTGGGCCTGGCCGACATCGACCCGGCCACGGTCCTTGGCTGGTACACCACGTTCGTCACGGCCGTGTCGGACGTGACGGCAGGTGCCGTGGTGCCCCCGGAGGCCGTCGCCGCGTTCGCGACGCTGACCGAGCACGTGCTGGGCGGCATCGACGGCCACGACTCGCTGCTCGCCGACGCGGTGGCAGGTGGCCTGCAGCGCGACGAGACGGTGTCCAACGCAGCCGTGTTGCTGTTCGGCGGCATCGAGACCACCGAGGGCATGATCCTCAACCTGCTGCGCCACCTGCTCGAGTCTCCCGAACAGCTCGCCGCGGTGCTCGCGGATATCGGACTGCTGGCCTCGGCCGTCGAGGAATCGCTGCGCCTCGAACCCGCGGCCGCCGTCGTGGACCGCTACGCCACGCGCGACGTCGAGCTGGCCGGGGCCTCGATCCGCCGCGGCGACCCCGTCACGGTCTCGCTCGCCGGGGCCAACCGCGACCCTGTCACGTTCCCCGGTCCCGACGCATTCGACCTGCACCGCCCCAACCTGCGCCAGCACCTCGCGTTCGCGCAGGGCCCGCACGTCTGCCCGGGGATGGACCTGGCCCGGCTCGAGACGCGGCTGGGTGTCCGGACGCTGCTGGCGGAGCTGCCCGGGCTGGCGCTGGACGCGGCCCGGCCGAGCGCGCCGACCGGGTTGGTCTTCCGCAAGCCGCAGGCGCTGCACGCCCGCTGGCACTGACGGTCTCAGCGGTGGTTCGGGCCGTCGTCGTGACCGCCGCGGCCCGACGACCCGCCGCTGCGGCTCGCATCGCTGCCCCCGTCGTCATCGGTGCGTGTGACGGTCGCGGTAGCCGCGTCGACCCGCACCTCGCGGCGCACCCCGTCGCGGTCGATCACGACCTTCCACTCGGCCCGGCCGTGCTCGAACTCCCGCTCGACCGACACGATCCGGCCGCCACCGGTGGCGCGCAGTGCCGCGGTGGTGGCGTCCTCGGCGCCGGCGACAGCGGGCGGAGCAGGTGTGGTGAGGGTCGGCCCAAAGACGGTCGGCCCAGTGACGGTCGGGGCGGGCACCGTCGGGGCGACGGGCACTGGGACCGCCGGGGTGGCGACAGCGGGTGCCGTGGGCGTGGGGACGGTGTTGCCCAGCGCCAGTGCGGTGCCGCCGAGTGCGAGCAGCGTGACGGCGACAGCGGCGGCGGTGGTGGCGATGCGGGTGCGTGGTGTGGTCATGGGCACACCGTCGCGCCGATCCGGCTAGCGACGCGCTGCGCGACTCCTAACGCGCCCCTATGCCCCGCGCCCGACCGTCGGGCCGAGCTGCAGCACGACCTCCAGCCCGCCGAGCGCGGAGCGTCCCATGCGCAGCTCGCCCCCGCTGCGCTCGGCGGCCCGGCGGGCGATGTCGAGCCCGAGGCCGGTCGATCCGGCGTTGCTCGCACCCCGCTGCAGCACCGCGACGCCCGCGGGCAGCCCCGGGCCGGCGTCGGAGATCGCCAGGTCGGCACCTCCGCCTGCCGAGGGGGTGAGCCGCAGCGCGAGCGCCGTGCCGTCCGGGGTGTGGGCGAAGACGTTGCCCAGCAGGGCGTCCACAGCGGCGTCCAGGTCGGACCGGCTCAGCGCGACGGGCACCGGCCCGCCCGGCACGTCGACCGTGGTGGTGCGGCCGGTGTCCTCGGCGAGCACCGCCCAGAAGGCGATCCGTTCCCGCACCGCGGCCGTGGCATCGCATCCCGCCGCATCGGTGGCGGCGCGGTCGCTGCCGCGGCGGCGGGCCTGCTCGATCGCGTGGCTGACGGCGCGCTGGACGCCGTCGACGCCCGTGCCGATCCGGAGGGCGTCGGCGGGATCGGTCAGCGCCTCCGCGTCCAGGCGCAGCGCGGTCAGGGGCGTGCGGACGCTGTGGGCGAGATCGGCGACGGTCTCGCGCTCCTCGCGCAGCAGGTCGCTGATCCGCCCGGCCAGCCCGTTGAGCGCCCCGGCGACGACGGCGAGCTCGCCGGGGCCGTCCGGGGCGGCGCGAGCGTCGATGTCGCCCGCCGCGAGCCGGTGCGAGACCGACGCCAGCTCCGCGGTCGATCGCACCAGCGAACGCGCGAGCCGGTCGGCCACCAGCAGGCTGATCAGGAGCAGCCCGATCCCGAGCGCGCCCAGCAGCAGCCAGGCCCCGGCCACCCCCGCGGTGAGGGTGGCCGCGGGGACGAAGGCGCGGATCACGCCGCCGTTGACGGCTCCCCGGACCGCGAAGACGATCTCGCGGCCGCCGTCGACGTCGCCGGACGCGCTGGAACCCCGGGCGGCCAGCTCGACGAGCGGGGTGCGCGCGGCCGGGGCGCCGAGCACGGACCCGTCGCGCAGGAACACCGAGATGTCGGCGGCGGAGTTGGCGTCGACCTGTGCGACGGCCAGCGCGAGCCCGGCCCGGTCGGTGGTGGCGACCAGCGAGCTCAACGCCTGCGCCTCCACGCTCGCGCCCTGCACCGCGCGGTCCGCGGCCACCGTGCGCAGCAGCAGGGCGAGCGGGACGAGGAACGCCACGAGGACGAGCGACGTCGTCGCCGCGACCAGCACCAGCACCCGTCGACGCACGGCGCCTCAGCTCCCCGGCGCCGAGATGCGCACGCCGACCCCGCGCACCGCGTGCAGGTAGCGGGGCTGCGCCGCGGTCTCGCCGAGCTTGCGGCGCAGCCAGGACAGGTGCACGTCGACGGTCTTGTCGGCACCGCCGTAGGGCAGCTGCCAGACCTCGGTGAGCAGCTCCCGCTTGCTCACGACCTCGTCGGCGCGGGCCGCGAGGTGGTGCAGCAGGTCGAACTCGCGCGGGGTGAGGTCGAGCTCGGTGCCGTCGAGGCTGGCCCGCCGCGACCGCGGGTCGACCCGCAGCCCACCCACGACGACCTCGGTGTCCGCCGCGGTGCCCGTCCCGCGGCGCAGCACCGCGCGGATGCGGGCATCGAGCTGGGCGGCGCTGAACGGTTTGACGAGGTAGTCGTCGGCGCCGGCGTCGAGGACGGCCACGATCTCGCGCTCGTCGTCGCGGGCGGTCGCGACGATGACCGGGACCTGGCTCGTGCCGCGCAGCATCCGCAGCATCGTGGTGCCGTCGAGGTCGGGTAGGCCCAGGTCGAGCACCACGATGTCGGGCCGGTGGGTCACCGCGTGCTCGAGCCCGGCCAGCGCGGTGGGAGCGGAGGCGACGGCGTGGCCGCGTTCCCCGAGCCCGCGCAGCAGCGCGGTCCGGATCGTCGGATCGTCCTCGACGAGGAGCACCTGGGCCACGCGCGAACGGTAGGACAGGGAGCGCCCCCGTGACATCCCTGCCACCCGCACCGTGGGGCTGCGTTAGGACTGTCTTAGGGCGATCGGGTCGCCTGCCGGGCATGCTGTCGACGTGCCTACTCCCCTCCGGGTGCCGCCGGGCAGGCGCCGCGCCGCCACGGCCGCGCTGGCCTGGCTCGCGGCCGTCGTCGTCGCGACCGCGATCGGGCTGTTGGCGGTGTCCGCGATCGGGGTGGGGATCATCGGGCCCGGCCAGCGACCGCTGGACGCGGCCGAGGTGGACCGGCTGCTCGCGGCCCCGATCACGCAACCCACCCCCGCGCCGGCGCTCCCGACGGCGGTGTCGCCCCCGACGCCCGCCCCGCCGGTGGCCCCGCCGGACGTGCTCCCGAGCCGGGGCGGCACGGTCCTCGCCCGGTGCTCGGCAGGGACCGTCGAGGTCGTGTCGGCGAACCCGGCACAGGGCTTCCGGGTGCACGACGAGCCGGGAGAGGACGCCGGGCGGGTCCGCTTCGAGTCCGGCGACACGAGGGTGGAGCTGCGCCTGTCGTGCCGCGACGGGCACGCCGTCGCCGACGTCCGCGCCGACGGATGAACCTCACCCGGCGGCGGCCCGCAGGTGCTCCTCCAGCGCCAACACCACCGGTGGGGTACGCCGGGCGCGCAGCCGCGAGACGTACACCTCACGCTCCAGCGGCGGGCCTGCCAGCGGTCGCGTGATCACATCGGCGGCGCTGTGGCGCAGCGCCAGCATCGGCAGCAGGGTCACGCACAGCCCGGCCGCGACGAGCCCGAGCACGGTGTGGACGTCGTCGCCCTCGAACTGCAGGCGGTGGGTGAAGCCGTGACGGCCCGCGAGCCGCTGCAGGTGGTCGAGCCGGACACCGGCCTGCGGGGCGGCCACCCACGTCTCGTCGGCGAGGTCGGCCAGGTCGACGGCCGACCGCGACCGCAGCGGGTGGTCGCCGGGCAGCACGGCGACGATCGGGTCGCGCGAGATGCGGCTGCGCGTCACGGCGGGTGCGGGCGCGACCGGGTCGAAGGCGTAGTCGAAGGTGACCGCCAGATCGAGGTCGCCGCGGGCCAGCGCCAGGTGGCACGCGTCGGTCTCGGCCTGCCGCAGGTGGATCCGGACGCCCTCGTGGGTCCGGCGCAGCCGCGCGATCGCGGGCGGCACGAGGCAGGCGGCGGCGGAGGCGAACGCGCCCAGCCGCAGTTCGCCCACCGAGCCGCCGCGCACCGCGTCCAGCTCGACGGTGGCGGTGGCCAGCACCGACCGCAGCGCGAGCTCGGCGTCGAGCAGCACGCGGCCGGCGTCGGTGACGCGCACCGGGCGGCGGTCGAGCACGCGCAGGCCGGTGCGCCGCTCCAGCTCGGCCACCTGCTGCGACACCGCAGGCGAGCTGTATCCCAGCTCGGCGGCGGCCGCGGCGAACGACCCGGACCGCGCGACGGCCTCCAGGGTGGCGAGCAGGCGGGGATCGAGGTGCACGAGGTAAGCGTCGCTTATCGGATGGGAAGCGTCCATGCGTTGTCCTTAACCGCGCAGGTGTCGACGATCGGGGCATGGACAGCGACGTGGTGGACCTGCTGGCGCAGCTCGTGGCCATCGACTCCGTGAACCCCGCACTGGTGCCCGGGGCCGCGGGTGAATCGGGGATCGCCGCTTTCGTGGCGAGTTGGGCCACCGGTGTGGGCCTCACCGCGAAGGTCGTCGAGGAGGTGCCCGGCCGCCCCAGCGTCATCGTCGGATCCGGGGGGACCGGTGGCGGGCGGACCCTGCTGCTCTGCGGGCACCTGGACACCGTCGGCGTCGGCGGGATGGCCGCGCCGCTGACGCCGCTCATCGAGGGAGACCGGCTCTACGGGCGCGGTGCCTACGACATGAAGGCGGGGCTCGCCGCCGCGCTGATCGCCTGCCAGGAGGCGCACCGGGCGGGGCTCGCGGGCGAGGTGCTCGTCGCGGCCGTTGCCGACGAGGAGCACTCGAGCGTGGGCGTGCAGGACGTGCTGCGCCACGTCCGGGCCGACGCCGCGATCGTCACCGAGCCGACCGAGCTGACCGTCGCCGTCGCGCACAAGGGCTTCGTGTGGGTGGAGATCGAGGTGACCGGACGCGCCGCGCACGGCTCCCGGCCGCACCTGGGCGTCGACGCCATCACCGGTACCGGGCCGATCCTGATGGCGCTGGAGCAGCTCGGCGTCCGGCTGCAGGAGGTGGAGCACCGGCTGCTCGGGCCGGGCACGCTGCACGCGTCGCTGATCGCGGGCGGGCGCGAGGAGTCGACGGTGCCCGACCGCTGCGTGCTGACGTTCGAGCGCCGCACGCTGCCCGGCGAGACCGTGGCCGACGTCGAGCGCGACGTCACCGAACTGCTGGCCCGCTGCGTCGCGGGCGTGCCGGGACTGCGTGCCACGAGCCGCGTCACGCTCGCGCGGGAGCCGTTCGAGACCGGGGCCGACCAGCCGATCGTCGCCGAGGTGTCGGCGGCCGTGCAGGACGTGCTCGGGCGACCGGCCGAGGTCGCCGGGGTGAGCTACTGGGCCGACTCGGCCTTCATCGCGGCCGCCGGGATCCCGACCGTCCTGTTCGGCCCCGACGGCGACGGTGCGCATGCCGAGGTCGAGTGGGTGAGCGTGGCGGGCACGGTGGCGTGCGCTCGCGTGCTCACCGCGACTGCGGCACGCTTCTGCCGATGACCGTTGTCGGCAACAGCCACCGCCGCCCGGAACTCGTCCCCGCCGCTGCGACCGGAGGCGTGCGGGAGTTCCACGCCGCCCTGCCCGGCTACGCGCCCACACCGCTGCGGCAGCTCGACGAGAACGTGTGGCTCAAGGACGAGTCCGACCGGTTCGGGCTGCCGGCCTTCAAGATCCTCGGAGCGTCCTGGGCGGTGGAACGGACGGTGCGGGAGCGGCCCGGCACCCGCGTGCTGGTGGCGGCCAGCGCGGGCAACCACGGCCGGGCCGTCGCGCGGGTGGCAGCACTGCGCGGGCTGGCGAGCCGGATCTACCTGCCCGCTGCGGCGAGCGCGGGCCGGGCACGGCTGATCGCGGGCGAGGGCGCCGAGGTCGTGCGCGTCGACGGCGACTACGACGCCGCCGTCGCGCACGCCGAACGGGAGGCCGGTGAGCCGGGTGCGGCCCTGGTGGCCGACACGGCTGCCGTGCCGTCGGGCGGGCCGCCGGAGTGGGTGATCGACGGCTACTCCACGCTGTTCGCCGAGATCGACGAGCAGCTCGCCGCGCCGGTCGGGCTGGTGCTCGTGCCGGCGGGCGTCGGGTCGTTCACGGCGGCGGCCGTGCGATGGGCGGTGCAGCAGCACCCGGGCGCTGCGGTGATCGCGGTCGAACCGGCGATGGCGGCGTGCGTGGCCGCGTCGCTGGCGGCCGGGGCGATCACCACCGTGCCCACGCCCGGCACCCGGATGGCGGGGATGGACTGCGCCACCCCGTCCGCAACGGCCTGGCCGACGCTGCGGCACGGCCTCACCGGGGCCGTCGCGGTGACCGACGCCGAGGCCCGGCAGGTGATGCGGGAGCTCGCCGCCCTGGGGATCGTGGCGGGGGACTGCGGGGCGGCGACGGTGGCGGCGCTGCGCCGGTTGCCCGCGCGACAGCGGGCCGGGAGCGTCGTCTGCGTCTCGACGGAGGGTGCCTCCGACCCCGACGGGTACGCCGACGCGCTGGCGGGGTGAGAGCTCGGGTCCACCCGGGGCCGCCCCCGCGGTGACCGGTTGCAGGAAAGCCACTTTCCCGCAACGACGTTGCTGCAAAGTGGCTTTCCTGCAACGGGGTGGGGCCCCTCACCGCGCGTTGTGGAAGATCACCCCGAGCACGTGACGGCTACCCGTGTGCACCTGGCTCACCCCGTGCCGCAGCTGCACCCGGTGGTCGCCGCGCGTGCCCGCCTTCGGCCGGTGGTGCACCGGGAAGATCACGGCCTCGCCCAGTCCCGGCCGCAGCACCATCGGGCGGGACTGCTGGCGCGGTCGCTGCTCCACGAACACGCTCTCGCCGCCGGTGAAGTCGACGTCGGGTGTGCTGAGCATGACGAGGAACTGCAGCGGGAACGTCAGGTCACCGTAGACGTCCTGGTGCAGGCAGTTGTAGCCGCCGGGCACGTAGCGCAGCACGAGCGGCGTGGGCCGGTGCTGCCCGGCGGTGGCGCACTCGGCCAGCAGCGTGTCGAGATCGGCGGGGAACTCGCGCTCGCCCAGCCGGGCGGCCCACCCGTTCGCGATCCGTGCCAGCGGTGGGTACAGCTGCTCGCGCAGCGTCTGGACCAGCGGTGGGAGCGGGTCGGCGAAGTAGCGGTAGCTGCCCTCGCCGAACGCGTGGCGCGCCATCACCACCGTGCTGCGGAAGCGCGCGTCGTCGTCGAACATCGCGATCGTCTCGGCGCACTGGTCCGGCGAGAGCAGGGGTGGGGTACTGGCCACGCCGTCGGTGTCGAGGCGGTCGGCGATCGCGGGCCAGTCCAGTGCGTCCAGCGCGGGTGCGCTCTCCAGCGTGCTCATGGCCTCCAGACTCGTCCTGTGGGGAGCGCGATGCTGGCCGGAATCGGACACGGCGTGGGGGCAGGATGGGGGGCATGCGCGCCGGACCCCACAACGCCCTCACCGACGTACCCGGCCTGCGGGTGGGCCATGCCGCACTCGGCAGGGGGCAGACCGGCACCACCGTGGTGCTCGCGCCACCGGACGGCGCGGTCGGCGGTGTCGACGTCCGCGGGGCGGCGCCGGGCACCCGGGAGACCGACCTGCTCGACCCGCAGAACTACGCGCAACGCGTGCACGCGGTCGTCTTCAGCGGGGGGAGCGCCTACGGGCTGGCCGCTGCGGACGGGGTGATGGCGCGGTTGGAGGCGGTGGGGATCGGTGTCCCGGTGCCGGGTGGCGTCGTGCCGATCGTCCCCGCGGCGGTCGTGTTCGACCTCGGGCGCGGCGGCGACTTCACCGCTCGCCCCCACGCCGGGACGGGCGCGGCCGCGTTCGACGCCGCCGCCGCAGGCCCGATCGAGGAGGGTGTGGTCGGGGCCGGTCGCGGCGCGCAGGCGGGCGGGCTCAAGGGCGGCATCGGCACGGCGAGCGTCGTGCTGGAGAGCGGGGCGACGGTGGCGGCGCTCGCGGTCGTCAACGCCGCGGGCTCGGCGGTGGACCTGACGACCGGTGCGCTGCTGGGCGCCCGGCTCGGTCTGCCCGGCGAGTTCCCGCCCGTCGACGTCACGCCGGCCGCGCTGGCGCAGCTGCGCGAGCTCGCCGGGCGCAAGCCGCCCCGGCTCGGCACCGCCACCACGCTCGCGCTGGTGGCCACCGACATCACGCTGGACAAGGCGGGCGCGTCCCGGCTGGCCACGATGGGCCACGACGGGCTGGCCCGCGCGCTCGCGCCCGTCCACACGATCTTCGACGGCGACGCGGTGTTCGCGCTCTCCACGGCAGACCGCCCCGCGCCCGACCCGCTCGAGCTGATGCTGCTGCAGGCCGCCGCGGCCGACGTCGTGGCCCGCGCCATCGCGCGCGGCATGCTGGCGGCCACCACCGTGGCCACCCCGGCGGGCACCTGGCGCAGCTACCGCGACGTGCTGGCCGGCCACTGACGCCTCACGCACACCGTGCGGGGCTCACGCACACGGTCAACGGTGTGCGTCACCCCCTGAGGGTGTGCGTCAGCGGTCAGCCGCCCGCGAAGGGCGGGAGGACGTCGAGGGTGGCGCCGTCGGGCAGTGGGATGGTGCGATCGCGCACGGCCACCTCGTCGAGCAGGAAGCTGCAGCGCTCCAGGACCCGGGCGAACTCCGCGCCGTGGCGTGCGCGCAGCGACTCCAGCAGATCGGCGACGCTCCCGCCGCCCGGGACGCCCAGCGGTTCGGTGTCGACGCCCGCCGCGGCCCGGGCCGCCGCGAAGTACCGCACGGTGACCAGCGCGGTGGCAGTGGTGGCGGGGGTGCTCACGAACACATCCTCCTCAGCCGCCGATCGCGCTCATCGGGCGGTCGGGTTGCAGGAATCCGGGGTCGTCGATGCCGTGGCCGGCGAGCTTGCCCCACATCGCGGTGCGCCAGGTCTCGGCGATCTCGTGATCGGTGGCGCCGCCGCGCAGCAGCGAGCGCAGGTCGGTCTCGGTGCGCGCGAACAGGCACGAGCGGACCTGGCCGTCGGCGGTGAGCCGCGTGCGGTCACACGCCCCGCAGAACGGCCGCGTGACCGAAGCGATGACGCCGACGACGGCCGGGCCGCCGTCGACGAGCCAGCGCTCGGCCGGGGCGCCGCCGCGCTCGGTGGGGTCGGGGGTGAGGGTGAAGCCGGTGCGCAGCGACTGCAGGATCTCGCCCGCAGTGATCATCTCCTTGCGTTCCCAGCCGTGCTGCGCGTCGAGCGGCATCTGCTCGATGAACCGCAGCTCGTAGCCGCCCTCGACGGCGAAGCGCAGCAGGTCGACGGCCTCGTCGTCGTTCATCCCGCGCAGCAGCACCGTATTGATCTTGATCGGGTCGAGGCCTGCCGCCCGGGCCGCGGCGAGCCCGTCGAGCACGTCCTGCAGGCGGTCGCGGCGGGTGATGGTGGCGAAGCGCTCCGGGCGCAGCGTGTCCATCGAGACGTTGAGCCGGTTCACCCCCGCCGCAGCGAGCGACTCGGCCCGCCGGGCCAGCCCGACGGCGTTGGTGGTGAGCGAGATGTCGGGCCGCGGCTGCAGTGCTGCCGATGCGGCGATGAGGCCCTCGAGCCCGCGGCGCAGCAGCGGTTCGCCACCGGTGAAGCGCAGTTCCTCGATGCCGAGCCGGTGCACGGCGATGGTGATCAGCCGCATCAGCTCGTCGTCGGAGAGCTGCTCGTCGCGGGGCATCCAGTCCAGGCCCTCGGCGGGCATGCAGTAGGTGCACCGCAGGTTGCAGCGGTCGGTCAGCGAGATCCGCAGATCGGTCGCGACGCGTCCGAACGTGTCGATGAGGCGGGGGTCGGCAGGGCGGGCGGGGTCCGGGAGGGCAGCCCGCCGCACTGCGGGAAGGCCGAGCTCGGTTGCCGTCACAACATGAGCCTAGCCGCCGTTGACGATCTCGCAGCGTGCCCCGTAGCTGCAGAAATGTGAGACTCCGCATCCGCGGAGCGAGGTGATCCCGTGGCCCGCAGGTGCTCCTCCGGTACCCCCGGGGGCTCCCCGAAAGGTCAGCGGGATACCTGGGGTGGCCGCAGGGCTCCGGACGTGCGACGCGTCGACGCCGTCGAGCCGGCCGGCGGCCGCTGCGCCTCGCACATCGTGATATCCGTCACGCGATCGCGCCCGCTGTACGTGGACCGCACGTGGGAGCTGCGTCCAGGTCAGGTCACAGTGTCGTGGAGGAGGAGTGGGTCGCCTGGTCAAAGGCGCAGGCACGGACCTAGGATCCGCGCCGTGCCGCAGTTCAGGATCGCCGACGCCGCTCGCCTGCTGGGCGTCAGCGACGACACCGTGCGCCGGTGGGTTGATGCAGGCACGTTGCCGGCGCGCCCGGACGCCTCCAACCGCAAGGTCATCGACGGTGCCGCGCTGGCCGAGTTCGCCCGGGACAACGCCCATGCCCCACCCGATCCGTCCGGCGTGCAGCGCTCGGCGCGCAACCGGCTCGTCGGGCTCGTGACGTCGGTGGTCAGCGACAAGGTGATGTCGCAGGTCGAGATCCAGTGCGGGCCGCACCGGGTGGTGTCGCTGATGTCCACCGAGGCGGTGCGGGACCTGGGGCTCGAGCCCGGGGTGCTGGCCGTCGCCGTGATCAAGTCGACGAACGTCGTCGTGGAAACACCTGGAGCGAACCCATGAAGATCCGCGCACTCGCCGTGGTCGCCGCCGGTGCGGCGCTGCTGCTCGCCGGATGTGGCGGCGCAACGCCAGCCGCATCCTCCGGTGCGGCGGCAACGCCCGCTCCCGCGGCCCGGACGCTGACGGTGTTCGCCGCCGCGTCGCTCAAGGACACCTTCACCGAGGTGGGCAACCGGTTCCAGACCGACAACCCCGGTGTCACGGTCACGTTCAGCTTCGCAGGCTCGTCCGACCTCGCGCAGCAGATCGTCAACGGCGCACCCGCCGACCTGTTCGCGGCCGCGAGCGACGCCACGATGAAGACCGTCACCGACGCGAGCATGACCGCAGCCGCGCCCAAGGTCTTCGCGACGAACGTGCTGCAGATCGCCACGGTGAAGGGCAACCCGAAGGGGATCGCCACCTTCGCCGACCTCGCGAAGCCCGACCTCAAGGTCGTCGTCTGCGCCCCGGCCGTGCCGTGCGGCGCCGCCGAGCAGAAGGTCGAGAAGGCCACCGGCGTCACGCTCAAGCCGGTCAGCCAGGAGAGCGACGTCAAGTCGGTGCTCTCGAAGGTCGCCTCCGGTGACGCCGATGCCGGGCTCGTCTACGTCACCGACGTCGCGTCGGCGAAGGGCACCGTGCAGGGCGTCGACTTCGCCGAGTCGGCCCAGGCCAAGACGAACTACCCGATCGCGGTCGTGAAGAACGCGAAGCAGGCCGACCTCGCCAACGCGTTCATCACGCTGGTCAACAGCGACATCGGCAAGAAGACGCTGGGGGCGGTCGGGTTCGGCACCCCGTGATCGTCCGGTACACCGCGTGATCCCGGGGCCGACACAGGCGCGTCCCAGGGGCACCGACGACCACGTCAGCGGCGTGGGGCTGCCGCGGTGGCTCTGGATCCCGGCCGGGGTCGCGTTCGCGCTGATCGCGCTGCCCGTGCTCGGGCTCGTGATCCGCGCGGACTGGCCCCGGCTCCCGTCGCTGCTGGTGAGCGACTCGGCGCTCGACGCGCTGTGGCTGTCGCTCGAGACGGCCGCCATCTCCACCGCGCTGTGCATCGTGCTCGGCGGGCCACTGGCCACCGTGCTGGCCAGGGGCCGGCTGCGCGGGCTGCGGATGCTGCGCTCGGTGGTGCTGCTGCCGCTGGTGCTGCCGCCGGTGGTCGGCGGCCTCGCGCTGCTGTTCCTGCTCGGCCGCACCGGGCTGCTGGGCCGAGGGCTCGACCTCTGGTTCGGCATCACCATCCCGTTCACCACCGCCGCGGTGGTGCTGGCGCAGACGTTCGTGGCGCTCCCGTTCCTCGTGGTCAGCATGGAGGGCGCGTTACGCACCGCCGGCCGCCGGTACGAGGCGGTGGCCGCCACGCTCGGCGCGTCGCCGGGGCTGGCCTTCCGCCGGGTCACGGTGCCGCTGGTGCTCCCGGGGTTGATCTCGGGCTCGGTGCTGGCGTTCGCCCGCTGCCTGGGTGAGTTCGGTGCCACCACCGCGTTCGCCGGCAGCCTGCAGGGCACCACCCGCACCCTGCCGCTGCTGGTCTACCTCGAGCGCGAGACCGACGTGGACGCCGCCGTCGCGCTGTCGTTGCTGCTCGTGGTCGTCGCCATCGCCGTGATCGCGATCGCCCGCCCGCGCGAGATCGGCAGCGAGCGTTGAGCTCCGGCACCGGGGTCGACGCGCGCGTCGTCGTGCGCCGCCCGGCCTTCACCCTCGACGTCAGGTTGACGGCGGCGCCCGGCGAGGTGCTGGCCGTGCTCGGTCCCAACGGAGCGGGCAAGTCGACGCTGCTCAGCGTGCTCGCCGGCCTGCTGCGCCCGGACGAGGGCTGGGTCGACGTGGGTGACACCCGCGTCACCGACGCCGAGGCCGGGCTGCACGTGCCCCCGCACCAGCGCGGGGTCGGCCTGCTGGCGCAGCAGGCGCTGCTGTTCCCGCACCTCACGGCGCTGGGCAACGTCGAGTTCGGGCCGCGCGCCCGCGGGGTGGCACGCCGCGAGGCCGAGAGCACGGCGCGCAGCCTGCTGGGCGCCGTCGACACCGCGGAGCTGGCCGACCGCAAGCCGGACCGGATGTCGGGCGGGCAGCAGCAGCGCGTGGCGCTCGCCCGCGCGCTCGCGGCCGAGCCGGGCCTGCTGCTGCTCGACGAGCCGCTGGCCGCGTTGGACGTCGACGCCGCGCCCGCGATGCGGTCGCTGCTGCGCCGGATCGTGCGCGACCGCAAGCAGACGGCGCTGCTGGTCACCCACTCCGCGCTCGACGCGCTGGTGCTGGCCGACCGGGTCGTCGTGCTGACCGCGGGCCAGGTCGTCGAGGAGGGCCCGGTCCGGGAGGTGCTGGCGCGGCCGCGCAGCGCGTTCACCGCGCGCATCGCCGGGCTGGACCTGGTGCCGGGCGTGGTGGTGGCCGAGGGGCTGCGCACCGCCGACGGGCTGGTGGTGGCGGGACGCGCCGAGGGAGTGGCCGAAGGTGAGCCCGCGGTCGCCGTCTTCCCCCCGTCGGCGGTATCGGTCTACGCGTCGCGACCCGACGGGAGCCCCCGCAACGTCGTGCCCGTGGTGCTCGCGGCCATCGAACCGCGCGGGGACACCGTCCGGCTGCGGGCCGGGGCCCGACCGGGCGGTCCGGTGTGGGTGGACGGGCTCGCCGCCGACGTGACGCCCGCCGCGGTGGCCGACCTGGCCGCCGAGCCGGGGGCCGAGCTCTGGTTCTCGGTGAAGGCCACCGAGGTGCAGATCCACGGGGCGCGCTGAGGCGGGATCAACCCGCCGCCCGCTTCGCGATCAGCACCGCGATCCCGTCCAGCAGCCGCTGCAGGCCGAACTCCACGTCGCCATCGTCGAAGGCCGCCTCCGCGTACCCCTCGCCCGCCAGCAAGGGCGGTCGCTACGTCGCGGACCTCGTCGAGCTGAAGGTCGTTCGCGTGGCCTGAACCCTTCGCCACCCACTGTCACACCATCGGGCTCAGACGTCACACCAACCCCTATCGTGTCTCTGTCCCCTCCTGCCGCAGCGACGTAGCGTCGCTCCCTGTGACCCGGCTGCTGATCCGATTCGCCCCCGTGGCGATAGTGCTGCAGCTCGTCGTGCTGCTGACGGGCAACGGGCGAGCCGACGCCGCCGACCTCGCGTCGGTGCCGTCGGCCTACGTGGTGCACACCAGCACCACGGCCGACTCCGCGTCGGCCGCGCAGGAGATCGGGGCCCGGCCCACCGTCACCTTCGACCAGGCCTTCTCCGGCTTCGCCGCCCGGCTCACGCGCACCCAGGTCGACCGGCTGCGCGCGCGGCCCGGCGTGCTCGGCGTCGAGGAGGACCGCAAGATCACCCCGCTCGAACCCCGCGCGCAGGCGCAGCCGGGCATGACCGAGGCGACGCAGGACAACCCGCCCAACTGGGGGCTGGACCGCATCGACCAGCGCAACCTGCCGCTCGACGGCACGTTCACCACCCGGGCCACGGGTTCCGGTGTCACCGTCTACGTGCTCGACACCGGCGTCGACGTCACGCATCCGGAGTTCGGGGACCGCGCGTCGATCGGCACCAACACCGTCGACACGATCGCGGGCGACTGCGACGGGCACGGCACCGTCGTCGCCGGGATCGCGGCGTCCACCGACTACGGCGTCGCCAAGCGCGCGAAGGTGCGCTCGGTCAAGGTGCTCGACTGCGCAGGCTCCGGCACGCTGTCGTCGCTGCTCGCGGGCATCGACTGGGTGGCGCGCACGGCGACCGGCCCGTCGGTGGCGGTCATGTCGTGGAGCTACGGCCCGTCCGACGTGCTGGTCTCGGCCGTGACGGCGCTGGTCGGCAAGGGCGTGTTCGTGGCCAGCTCGGCCGGCAACACCGGTGCCAACGACTGCCAGGTGGCGCCGCGGGCGGCGTCGGACGTGCTGGTGGTGGCCAACTCGACGATCGACGACCAGCGCGCCGCCACCTCGTCCACCGGCAGCTGCGTGAACCTCTACGCGCCGGGCTCCGGGATCGTCTCGCCCGTGCCCGGCGGCGGCACGGCGTCCTACACGGGCACGTCGATGGCGGCGCCGTTCGTCGCGGGGGTGGCGGCGCTCTACAAGCAGACGTTCGGGGACGCGCCCGCCGCCACCGTCAAGAAATGGATCATCGACAACGCCACCCCCAACGTGATCGCGGGCGGCACCGAGGGCGGCACCCCCGACCTGCTGCTCTACACCGGCGGCCTCTGAACCGTCGAGAACGACGTTGTCATGATCGAAAGGGCTCGTTGATCATGGCAACGTCGTTCTCGACGGGGTGGGGGAGCGCTACTCGCGGTTGATCTCCGCGAAGCCGGTGTAGGGCACGAGCGCCTCCGGCATCTTCACCGAGCCGTCGGACTGCTGCCCCTGCTCCAGCACCGCGACGAGCGTGCGCCCGATCGGCAGCCCCGAGCTGTTGAGCGTGGCGGCGAACCCGCGCCTGCCGTCCTTGCTCTTGGTGCGGATCGACGCCCGGCGGGCCTGGAACGTGCCGAAGTCCGACGCCGACGCGATCTCCCGGAACGCCTGCTGCCCGGGCAGCCACACCTCGATGTCGTAGGTGAACTCCGAGGAGAAGCCGATGTCGCCCGCGGCGAGCTTCACCACGCGGTAGGCGAGGCCCAGCCCCTGCAGCACGGCCTCGGCATGGGTGAGCAGCAGCTCGAGCTCCTCGCGCGAGCGCTCCGGCTCGACGATGCGCACGAGCTCGACCTTGGAGAACTCGTGCACGCGCACCAGGCCCCGGGTGTCGCGCCCGTAGGAGCCGGCCTCCGAGCGGTAGCACTGCGTGTGGGCGGTGTAGGCCAGCGGGAGGTCCTCGGTGTTGAGGGTCTCCTTCGCGTGCAGGTTGGTGAGCGGCACCTCGGCGGTGGGGATGAGGTACAGCTCGCGCGCGTCGACGCCGGTCTTGAACAGGTCCTGCTCGAACTTCGGCAGCTGGCCGGTGCCCGTGACCGCGGCGCGGTTGACGAGCGTGGGCACCGAGAACTCGGTGTAGCCGTGCTGCTCGGCGACGTCGAGGAAGTAGCGCGCGAGCGCCCGCTCCAGCTTCGCGCCCCGGCCGCGCAGCACCGCGAACCGCGGGCCCGACAGCTTCGTGGCGCGCTGCAGGTCGATGATGCCCAGCTTCTCGCCGATGTCGACGTGATCCAGCGGGGCGAAGCCGAACTCCGGCACCACCCCCCAGCTGCGCACCAGCTCGGCATCGGCGTCGGACGCGCCGTCGGGCAGCTCGTCGCTGGGCAGGTTCGGGATGCCCAGCAGCAACTCCTGCAGCTGCTCCTCGAGCGCCTTGTGCTCCTCATCGGCGGCGGCGACCACGCCCTTGAGCTCGCGGGCGCGCTCCACCAGAGCCGGGCGCTCGTCGGGGCTCGCGCCCTTCACCGAGGTGGCCAGGCGCTTGGACTCCGCCCGCGCCTCGTCACCGCGCTGGATCGCCGAGTTGCGTCCGGACAGCAGCGTCTCCAGCGAGGCGACGTCGAGGGCGAAGCCCCGGCGCGACAGCTTGCGGACGGCGTCGGTGGCGGGATCGAGCAGGATGCGAGGATCGTGCATCGTCCGAGGGTATCGCCGCACGGCCAGCCGGTTTTCGGGTGACTCCCCATCCGGAGGTGGTGGCGGTGTGCGGTCGGTCGCAGGATGTGGGCGGCACCACACGTTGACGAAAGGCCCACCCGTGTCCGCACCCGTCGTTCCCTCCTACGCCTCCGGTGTCTCGGACGTGCCGCTGCTCGGCGACACCATCGGCGACAACTTCGACCGGACGGCCGCCGCGCAGCCCGATGTCGAGGCGCTCGTCGAGGTCCAGACGGGCCGCCGCTGGACCTACGGGCAGCTGCGGGAGGAGATCGACACCGTCGCGCTCGGGCTCGTCGCCGCGGGGCTGGGCAAGGGCGATCGCGTCGGCATCTGGGCACCGAACCTCGCCGAGTGGACGCTGGTGCAGTACGCCACCGCGAAGATCGGCGTGGTGCTGGTCAACATCAACCCGTCCTACCGCACGCACGAGCTGGAGTACGTGCTCAACCAGGCGGGCATCGCCGTGCTGGTGGCCGCCGTGAGCTTCAAGACCTCCGACTACGCCGGGATGATCGAGCAGGTGCGGCCGAACTGCCCGGCCCTGCGCCGGGTGATCCTCATCGGCACCCCCGGCTGGGACGAGCTCGTGGCGGCGGGCGTCGGTGGCGACCGCGCGGCACTCGCCGAGCGCCAGTCCGCGCTGAGCCCGGACGACCCGATCAACATCCAGTACACGTCGGGCACCACGGGCTTCCCCAAGGGCGCGACGCTGAGCCACCACAACATCCTCAACAACGGCTACTTCGTCGGCCGGATCTGCGGGTACACCCCGGCCGACCGCGTCTGCATCCCGGTGCCCTTCTACCACTGCTTCGGCATGGTCATGGGCAATCTCGGCTGCACCACCAACGGCGCCACGATGGTGATCCCGGGGCCCGGGTTCGACCCGAAGGCGACGCTGCACGCCGTCGCCTCGGAGCGCTGCACGTCGCTCTACGGCGTGCCCACGATGTTCATCGCCGAGCTCAACGACCCCGACTTCGGGAACTATGACCTGAGCTCGCTGCGCACCGGGATCATGGCGGGCTCACCGTGCCCGGTGGAGGTGATGAAGCAGGTCGTCGACCGGATGGGCATGACGGAGGTGACGATCTGCTACGGCATGACCGAGACCTCACCGGTGTCCACGCAGACCCGCGCCGACGACTCGCTCGAGCTGCGCGTGTCGAGCGTCGGACAGGTGCACCCGCACGTCGAGGTCAAGGTCGTCGATCCCGAGAGCGGCCTCACCCTGCCGCGCGGCGAGCCCGGCGAGCTGTGCACCCGCGGCTACTCGGTGATGCTGGGCTACTGGAACGAGCCGGACAAGACGGCCGAGGCCATCGACGCGGCTCGCTGGATGCACACGGGCGACATCGGGATCATGGACTCCGAGGGCTACGTCAACATCACCGGCCGGATCAAGGACATGGTGATCCGCGGCGGCGAGAACATCTACCCGCGCGAGATCGAGGAGTTCCTCTACACCCATCCCGACGTGCTCGACGCGCAGGTCATCGGCGTCCCGGACGCGAAGTACGGCGAGGAGCTCTGCGCGTGGGTCACCGTGCGCGAGGGTGCGGAGCCGCTCACGGCGGAGTCGGTGCGAGCCTTCGCCACCGGCAAGCTCGCGCACTACAAGATCCCCCGCTACGTCGTCGTGGTGGACGAGTTCCCCATGACCGTCACGGGCAAGGTGCGCAAGGTCGAGATGCGGGAGAAGAGCGTCGGCCTGCTCGATCTCGGCGAAGCGGCGGCGGTCCGCAACGCCTGACGGGCCCGCCTGCGAAGGCGGCTGCGGCTGAATCGCTGTGCCTGGCCGGAGCGGCACAGTAGGGTGATGTGACGCGTCCCGGTGTCGCTCGGCGGGCTCGACGGCCGCCCCGCCCGGGGCGCGTTCGTCGTCCGGTCCACCGGGTCTTCCGCTCCGGGGCGCCGCATGACGCAGTGACGATCGAGGAACGGGTGAGCAAGGTGCCGAGCGGCAGGGTCAAGTGGTACGACGCCGACAAGGGTTTCGGTTTCCTCGCTCAGGACGGTGGTGAGGACGTCTACGTCCGCAAGGCCGCCCTGCCGGCCGGGGTGGAGGCGCTCAAGCCCGGGCAGCGGGTCGAGTTCGGGATGGCCGAGGGCCGCCGCGGGCCGCAGGCGCTCTCGGTCCGGCTGGTCGACTCGCTCCCGTCGGTCGTCGAGTCCACCCGCCGCCCGGCCGAGGATCTGCACAGCCTCATCGAGGACATGATCCGGCTGCTCGAGACGAAGGTGCAGCCCGACCTGCGCCGGGGCCGCTACCCCGACCGCAAGTCGTCCAAGCTGGCGGCCGAGGTCGTGCGCGCGGTCGCCCGCGATCTCGATGGCTGATCGCGCCGTCGCTCATACAGCCGCCGCTCACACGGCCGCGGCGGTGAGCACCCAGCTCGCCCGGATGGGGAACTCCAGCTCGCCGGTGGCCGTGTTGGCCTGCGGTGGCGGCCCGAACTGCTGCACCTGCGCCGTCAGCAGCCGATCGGCGGGGTCGGGCAGCTCCAGCTCGTAGTGGGTCTGCTTGCCGGGTGCGAACACCGGGCTGCGCCCGTCCACCTGCTGGCCGGTGGCGTCCCGATACCCGAAGATCACGTGCCACGGCGTCGAGGAGATGCCGTCCGGCACATCGATCTGCAGCTTGGTGCCCGCCGGCACCGCCAGCGTGACGGGTGCGGTGGCGTCGTTGGTGCAGTCCTTGAAAGCGATGTCGCAGTACTGCGTGGGACGCGCGACGGCGTCGGCTGCGCCGGCGGTGAACGTGACCTGCGGCGGGGTATCGCTGGAGCTGCAGCCCGCCACGAACAGCGCGGCGGCCAGCAGCGGGAGTGCGCGGCGGATCACCGCTTCACCCTACGGACGCGGATGTCAGGTGACGGTGCGGGTGGGCTGCCCCGCGGCCGCGCCCGGGTCGCGGTGGCCGAGGAACGGCAGCAGGCTGCGGCCGCGGCTGACCATGGCCGTCTGGATGCCCGTGACGGCGACGACGGCGGCCACCACGGTGAACCCGAGCCAGTAGTTCTGGTGGGGCAGCAACACGCCAAGCGCGCCACCGAAGACCCACGCGATCTGCAGCACCGTCTCCGAGCGGCCGAAGGCCGACGCCGACGACTCCTCCGCCAGGTCCCGCTGGATCACCGCGTCCAGGCTGACCTTGGCCAGCGCGCTCGCGATCGACGCGACGAGCGCCACGATCGCGGCCGTGACGATGCCCGGTACCACCGCCGCGAGCACCGCGACGGCGACGGCCGCCCCGATGCAGCCCAGCAGCACGGCGTCGGCGCGGTTGAACTGCAGGCGGGCGCCGACCCCGTTGCCGATGAAGTTGCCGATGCCCAGCGCGGCGCCGACCACACCGATCAGGGCGAGCTGCTGGGTGCTGTTGGCCTCGACGTGGCTCTTCACCACGAACGCAACGAACAGGGTGAGGAACCCGGTGAGCACGCGGATGGTGGCGTTGCCCCACAGCGCCACGACGATGCCGCGGCCCATCGGGGGCCGCTTGCCGCGCTTGGTGGTGCGCAGGGCCGCGGGCACCTCACCGGCGGTGACCTCGACCCAGCGCGGGATGCGCAGGCACAGCCACGTGCCGGCGGCGGCGAGCAGCGCCGTGTAGATCAGCGCGCCCGGGGAGCCGAACAGGGCCGAGACACCCGCCGCGATCGCCCCGAAGACACCACCGGCGACCAGGCCGAAGGTGGTGAGCCGCGAGTTGGTGGTGATCAGGGTGATGGCGCTGGGCAGCACCCGCGGGGTGACCGCCGCCTTGAGCACGACGAACGACTTGCTCAGCACCAGCACGCCCAGCGCGGCCGGGTAGAGCAGCCACGAGTTGTAGTTGAACGCCATCACGACCGCGAGCACCGCGCGTCCGGCGAACGAGATGGCGAGCGCGGCGCGGCGGCCGCGCTGCATCCGGTCCAGTAGCGGCCCGATCACGGGCGCGACCACCGCGAACGGCGCCACGGTGATGGCCAGGTACAGCGCGACGTTGGTGATGCTCTCGGCAGTGGCGGCCGCGAAGAACAGGGTGTTGGCCAGCGCCACGGCCACCGCCGCGTCGACGGCGTAGGTCATCATCGTGGCGTAGGTCAGCGCGGTGAGACCCGAGCGGTCGGCGCCGTCGGCCGTCGCCGCCCGCTGGAACGCCCTGATCCCGTTCTGCGTGATCTGCCTGCTGCGCATCGCTGCTACGCGCGTGACCGTGAGCTTGCGCGGCACCTTCGGACCGGGCCGCTCGTCGACGGTGGGCTCGTCGATGCCCGGCTGTTCCTGCGAGGGCTGCTGGTACGAGGGCTGCTCGTACTGAGCGGTGCGCGGCGGCGCGGCCGGTGGTTGTTGCTGGTATCCCGTTGGCGGGTACGCGGGGGGTTGAGGTGCGGGTGGGCGGGCCGGTGGCGGCTGCACGGGCGGCGGTGCCGGCGGCGGTGTCCACGTGCGGGCCGGCGGGGTGCGGCGGTGGACAGCGGGGTCGTAGTCGGGGTCGTCGTGCCATGGGTAGCGCCGCTGCGGGGCGTACGGATCGGGCTGCTGGGCTGGCTGCTGGGGCGGCGTGGCCGGCGGCTGCTCGGCCGACTGGGATCCGTCGGCCTGCACCCAGGTCCGGCGACCGCGCCGGGGCGGGGAGGACTCGGATCGGGGCACCCGACCATTCTGACGTATCGGTGGTCGGTCCGTCGGGAATCGGGCCGGGCGCGGTGCTGGACGGCCCGAACCCCCGATCACCCGCCCAGCCGCACCCGGAACGTCACCGGCCAGTACTTGCCCGTCAGCAGGTACTCGTCGCCACCGAGCGCCGCGATGCCGTTCATGACGTCGGTGCCGGCCCGCTGCGCCGGGTCGAGCAGCCCCGTGGCGTCGACGACGGCCGTGACGTGCCCGGTGGCCGGGTCGATGCGCACCAGCCGCTCGGTCTTCCACACGTTCGCCCAGACCTGGCCCGCGACGCACTCGAGCTCGTTCAGCTCGGGCACCGGCGCGCCGTCGAGCGTGACGGCGACGGTGCCGGTCTCGGCGAACGTCGCCGGGTCGTGGAAGTGCAGCGTGTCGGTGCCGTCGCTGCGCACCAGCCGGTTCCCGTCGAGGCACAGGCCCCAGCCCTCGCCGGTGATCGGCACCTGGCGCAGGAGGGTGAACGAGGCCCGGTCCCACTCGAGCGCGACACCGTCGCGCCAGGTCAGCTGCCAGATCCGCGGTCCGACGACCGTCAGGCCCTCGCCGAACACGTCGCCGGGCAGCGGCACCGAGCGGGTGACGGTGCCCGTCGCCGTGTCCACCTCGCGCAGCTGGGACTGCCCTGCCAGGCCGGTGCTCTCGTACAGCTGGGCACCCGCCGAGCCGGGCACCACCTCGAGCCCCTCGGTGAACGCACCCCGGTCGTGCGGCAGCTGGGCCAGCACCTGGGGGTGCCACACGGGCAGCGTGGACGGTGCCGGCGCGGCCGCGGCGCACCCGGCCATCAACAGCAGCATTGCGCCGACCAGCGCTCGCCCGAGACCCACGGGGAGGAGAGTGGCACAATGCCGCGGGTGAACGCCCTCCCGATCCTCGACTCCACCCGGCTCGTGGACGCGGTGGCAGAGGCCCGGGCCGCCGCTGTCGCCGAGGCCACGGCAGATCTCGGTGCCGACATCGCGGCCACCGCCGTCGGTGAGCACCAGGCCGCCGTCGCCGAGGCCCCCGACGCCGTCACCCACTACTTCACCGCCGAGCAGGGCGGCTACCGCGGCTGGCGCTGGTCGGTCACGCTCGCCACCGCCGGTGACGACGCGCCGATCACGGTCAGCGAGGTCGAGCTGCTGCCCGGCCCGCAGGCTCTGGTCGCACCCACCTGGGTGCCGTGGCACGAGCGCATCCGCCCCGGTGATCTCGGCATCGGCGACCTGCTGCCGCCGCCCGACGACGACGAGCGGCTCGTACCGAGCTACGTCGCGAGCGACGATCCGGCGATCGAGGAGGTCGCGGTCGAGATCGGGCTGGGCCGTACCCGGGTGCTGTCGCGCCCCGGCCGCGAGTTCGCCGCGCAGCGCTGGCACGACGGCCCGCACGGGCCAGGATCCGACATGGCGCGCGCGGCACCGGCACACTGCGGCACCTGTGGCTTCTTCCTGCCGCTCGCCGGCTCGTTGCGGTCGGCCTTCGGGGTCTGCGGCAACGAGTACGCCCCGGCCGACGGCGCCGTCGTCGAGGTCGGCTTCGGCTGTGGGGCCCACTCCGATGTCCAGGTGGAGCAGGTGTCACCGGTGGCCGTCGCCGAGCTCGTCTACGACGACGGCGTCGACCTGGAGCCGGTCAACTCCTGAGGCCCGGCCGCCCCTTGAGCTCCGGGCGCGGTGGATGATCCGCGGGTGCCTGACCCGTTCGACACCGCCGCGCTCCGTTCCGCCGTCCTCGACTCATGGGCGTCCTCACCCACCCGGTTCCGGGAGGACGCCAACGCCGAGGAGGACCTGCGCCTCGGCGGCTACGCCGACGCCTGGTTCGTCGAGCTGGCGCAGAACGCGGCCGATGCCGGTCAGGGCGCCGGCCGCCTCGCCGTCGCGATCGTCGACGGTGAGCTGCGCGTCGCCAACACCGGTGATCCGCTGACCGCTGCCGGTGTCGCCGCGCTCGCCTCGCTGCGCGCGTCGGCCAAGCGCGACGACGCCGGCTCCGTCGGTCGCTTCGGGGTCGGCTTCGCCGCGGTGCTGACGGTGTCCGACGCCCCCCGCGTGATCAGCACGAGCGGCGGGATCGCCTTCTCCGCCGCGCGCACCGCCGAGGCCGTCGCCGGGCTGGCCGGCCCGGCCGCCGAGCTCGCCCGCCGTGATGAGCCGCCGGTGCTGCGGCTGGTGTGGCCCACCGACGAGCAACCGCCCGCGGGGTTCGCCACCGAGGTGCGGCTGCCGCTGCGGCCGGGGGTCGACCCCGCCGCGCTGCTGGAGCACGCCCGCGCGACGGCCGCGGACCTGCTGCTGGCGCTGCCGGGGCTCGTCGAGATCGACGTCGCCGGCACCGTCCTGCGTCGCACCGACGGGCCGGCACCGGGGCTGGTGACGATCGGGGACCGGGTCTGGCTGCTCGCCCGCCGGACCGGGACGCTCGCCGACGACGTGCTGGACGCTGCCGTCGAGCAGCGCGAACGCCGGGACTGGTCGGTGGCGTGGGCGCTGCCGCTGACGGGTGACGACGAGCCCGCCCCGCTCGCCGACGACGTCGCACACGCCCCGACGGCCACGCTGGAGCGCCTCGCGCTGCCCGCGCGCCTGCTCGCGACGCTGCCGCTGGAGCCCGACCGGCGCCGGGTGCGCAAGGGCCCGGTCACCGACCAGGTGCTCGATGCCGCTGCCGCGGCCTACCTGGACCTGGTGGCCGCCGTGGCGCCGAACTACCGGCTCGCGCTGGTGCCCGAGCCCGGGTTCCCCCGCTCCGAGCTGGACGCGCAGCTGCACGAGCTGGTGCTCACCGCGCTGCGCGGCGCGGTGTGGTTGCCCGCCGCCGGTGGTGGCGAGCTGGCCCCCGGCCGTGCCGAGTGGCTGGACCTGCCGGGCGCGGAGCCTGCGCTGAGCGCGCAGCTCGCCGATGCGGGCTTCGACCGGCTCGTCGACACCGCGGGCTTCGATCGGCTACTCGCCGGGCCCGCCACCGTGCTCGGCGAGCTGGGCGTGCACCGGCTGGGCGCCACCGAACTGGTGACGCGGCTGTTCGGCATCGAGCGCCCGCCGTCGTGGTGGCGCACGCTCTACGACGCGTTCTCCCCGCTCGCCGAGACCGTGCCGGGCCTGCTCGACGAGCTGCGCGCGTTGCCCGTCCCCCTCGCCGACGGGCGCACCGCGGCCGGTCCCGCCACCGTGCTGCTGCCGGCGGATCCGCCCGCCGAGGCCGTCGCGGGCATCGCCGCCCTCGGGCTGCCCGGCCTGCACATCGCCGATCCCGCAGCCGTGCACCCGCTGCTCGCCCGGCTCGGTGCGGCCCCGGCCGACCCGGCCGAGCTGCTCGGCCATCCCGCGCTGGCCGAGGCCGTCGAACGCTCTGTGGACGAGGCCGACGCTGGGCTGGACCAGGAACCGCTGGCCACGGCCGTGCTGGGCCTGGTGGCGGAGGTCGGCGGCGGGCCGCGCGCCGAGCTGGGGGCACTGGCGCTGCCGGCGTCGGACGGGCGCCCGACCCGTGCCGACGAGCTGCTGCTGCCCGACGCGGCGCTGCGCCCGCTGCTGGCCGACGACGTCCCGCTCGACGTGCTGGACGCGGGATGGGCGGAGCGGGTGCCGCGGTCCGCGCTCGTCGCCGCGGGGGTGCTCGACGGCTTCGCGCTCGTCGTCGACGAGGACCCGGTGCGGCCCGATCACGACCTCGACGACGAGGAGCGCTGGTGGGACGGCCTCGACGAGCCGCCGGTGCGGCTGGTGGCCGTCCGCGACCTCGACCTGGTCGACGACGACGCCTGGCCCGCCGCGCTCGCGCTGCTGGCGGGGGACCGCGCGACCCGGGAGGCCGTCATGGCGCGCGGTTCGTACACGGCGTGGTGGCTGGCCCGCCACGCCCGGCTGGGCGGGCGCCGGCCCGGCCACTGGCGACTGGCCTCGGCAGCGACGATCGCGGCGCTCTACGACGCCGTGCCGGGCGACCCGGCCGTCGACGAGGCGTTCCTCACCGCCGTCGGGGTGCGGGCGCAGCTGCGCATCGACGACAACCGCGCCGCTGACGACCTGCTCGACCGGCTCGCCGACCCGCAGCGCCGTCCCGATGCCGCGCTGGTGTCGGACGCGCACGAGGAGCTGTCCGAGGCCGTTGCCGCCGGCCGGGTCCGGGCCGACGACCTGGCACTGCCCGAGCGCGTCCGCGCGCTGGACGGCTCGGTCGTCGACGTCGACGTCGCGGTGGTGCTGGACGCGCCGTGGCTCGCCGCGGTCCTGCCGCCGGGAGAGCTGGTGATCGGCGGGGACCCGGCAGCGCTGGCCGAGCTGCTCGACCTGCCGCTGGCCGGCGAGGTGGTGGCCGCCACCGTCGAGGGCACGGGAACGGCGGTGCGCTGGTCGGCGCTCGCGGAGGTGGTGGTGGCCTGCCACACGTTCGGAGTGCCGGTGCCCGACGGCGAGCTGGAGCTGCACGACGAGCTGTGGATCACCCTCGCCCGCCCGACGAATCAGCGGACCCGCGTTCCCGCCTGGCCGGACGCGACCGGCCGCTGGCATGCCGAGGACCCCCTCCGCGCCCTGCTGGGGCTCCTGGCCTAACCGTCGAGAACGACGTTGTCATGATCAAAAGGGCCTGTTGATCACGGTAACGTCGTTCTCGACGGGCCTCCGAGGGGGAGTGGGTGGCCGTCCAGGTGCCAGGACGGGTCGATGGGGACGCCGAGGTGCGTCAGCGCCGTCACCGCCACGTCGACGTTGTGCGGCTGCATGGCGGGGCGGGTGCGGGTGATCCCCTCGCCCCACGCGCTCACGAACGTGGAGCGCTCCAGCAGCGAGTCACCGCCGTGGTCGCCCTCCGGACGGTGGCCGTGGTCGGTGACCAGCAGGAACAGCCAGCCCTCCGCGTCGTAGCGGGGCCGGGAGCGGACCGCTGCCAGCACCTGCTCGACGTAGCCGTCGACCGTGGTGATCGCGCCGGTGTACTGCGGCCCGACGGAGTCGAACGCGTGCCCGGCCTCGTCGATCTGCCCGAAGTACACGAACGACGCGTCGGGAGACTCCGAGCGCAGGTGCGAGGCCGCATCCGCGGCGACCTGGCGATCCCCGGTGTCGAAGCAGTCGGCGAGCACGAACCGCCGGCCGGAGTTGGTGATCATCGGGCCGCCGCACGCGGCGGCGCCCAGCGGATCCCAGTCCACCGCCGCGTAGGTGCGGGCACCCGGGTCGACCGACTCCAGCCGGGTGAGGAAGTCCGGGTAGTCGACGAGGCGGTGGCCGGTGAAGTCGTTGCCCCAGATCCCGTGCTTCTCCGGCCAGACCCCGGTGACCGTGCTCGCCCAGCCCGGCCCCGACACGGTCGGCAGGTACGGCAGCGTCGAGGTGGCGTAGTAGCCGGTGTCGATCAGCCGGGTCAGGTGCGGCGCGTGCGCACGGATCATGTCGTGGCGCAGTCCGTCGATCCCGAACACCACGACATGGGCGTCGTCGCTCACGGTGCTGGCTCCTCTCGATGGCCGGGACGTTCGCCGGAACGGACGACCGTGCTACACAACAAGCGTGACTGTCGACGGCAACGGGGCGCGGTGGTGGCCCCGACGGGTCTGCGTGCTGTCCGTGCACACCTCCCCGCTGGAACAACCGGGCACCGGCGACGCCGGCGGCATGAACGTCTACGTCGTGCAGACGGCCACCCGGATGGCCGAGCGGGGCGTCCAGGTCGAGATCTTCACCCGTGCGACGTCGTCGGAGCACCCCCCTGTGGTGGAACTCGCGCCCGGCGTGCTCGTGCGCCACATCGCCGCCGGCCCGTTCGAGGGGCTGGGCAAGGACGATCTGCCGAGCCAGCTCTGCGCGTTCACCGCGGGGGTGCTGCGTACCGAGGCCCGCCACGAGCCCGGCCACTACGACGCCGTGCACTCCCACTACTGGCTTTCCGGTCAGGTCGGCTGGCTGGCTCGTGACCGGTGGGGCGTCCCGCTCGTGCACAGCGCCCACACGCTCGCCCGGGTCAAGAACGCCGCGCTCGCCGACGGCGACGCTCCCGAGCCGATGGTCCGGGTGATCGGCGAGGACCAGGTCGTCGCCGAGGCCGACCGGCTGATCGGCAACACCGACGAGGAGTCGCGCCAGCTCGTCGAGCTGTACGGGGCCGACCCGCGACGCACGGTCACGATCCCGCCGGGTGTCGACCTCACCACGTTCCGCCCGGGTGACCGGGCCGCCGCGCGCGCCGCGCTGGATCTCGCCCCGGATGCGGTCGTGCTCGCCTTCGTCGGCCGGATCCAGCCGCTGAAGGCACCGGACGTGCTGCTGCACGCCGCCGCCGAGATGTTGGCGGTCGACCCGGGGCTGCGGTCGCGGCTGGTCGTGCTCGTGGTCGGCGGCCCGTCCGGCAGCGGGATGGCCGCACCCACCGCGCTGCAGGCGCTGGCCGTCTCGCTCGGCATCTCCGACGTCGTGCGGTTCCTGCCGCCCCGCTCCGGTGCCGGTCTTGCCGCTGTCTACCGCGCCGCCGACGTGGTGGCCGTGCCGAGCCACAACGAGTCGTTCGGGTTGGTGGCGCTCGAGGCACAGGCGTGCGGAACGCCCGTGGTGGCCGCTCGCGTCGGTGGCCTGCCGGTTGCGGTGGCCGAGGGCCGCTCCGGGCTGCTGGTTCCCGGACACGGGGCCGGGCAGTGGGCCGACGCGCTCGCTGCGGTCGCGCTCGACCCGGCGCTGCGCGAGCGGCTCGGTGCCGGAGCCGTTGCCCACGCGCAGGACTTCTCGTGGGACCGCACCGCCACGGCGCTGCTCGACACCTACGCCGGTGCCGCCGAGGAGTTCGCGCATCGGCAGGGGTTCTCCATCCCGCAGACCCGCGTGGAAGCGGGCATGATCCGGCCGTGAGCAGCACACCGGATCCCGACGCCGCGGTCGCGGCCGCACTGGCTGAGCTCGACGTCGACCACCATCGGCGCGAGGCCGGACAGTTTCTCGTCACCTTGCCGGGAACCAATCGGCTGCAGACGGCCTGCTGGTTGCTGGTGCAGCGGCACGCCCTGTTCGTGCAGGCGTTCGTCTGCCGCAGGCCCGACGAGGAGCATGAGTCGGTCTACCGGTTCCTGCTGCAGCGCAACTCCCGGCTCTACGGCGTGCACTACGCGCTGGACCGCATCGGCGACATCCACCTCATCGGCCGGATCGGCCTGCACGCCATCACGGCGCCGGAGCTGGACCGCGTGCTCGGCCAGGTGCTCGAGGCCGCCGACGGCGATTTCAACACCCTGCTCGAACTCGGGTTCGCGTCGTCGATCCGCCGCGAGTACGCCTGGCGCACCGACCGCGGCGAGTCCACGGCCAACCTGAAGGCGTTCGAGCACCTCTTCGCGTAGCGCGCGTCTTTACCTGATCGTGACCTGAGCGGCCCAACTCCCCGATCGTCACCCACCGTCCTTGCCGCGACCCCGGACGTGCCGGGATCGAGGAGGCGATGGCGATGGAACGGCTTGTGCGGTACCGGAATCGACGGACTGTGCTGATCGTCGTCGCCGCGCTGGTGGCGGTGCTGGTGGCCGGGTTCGCGGTCTCCATGTCGATGGGGCGGGCCCGGATGGACTCCGGTTCGATGGCGACGCCCATGGTGGCGCCGTCGATGCCGGACTTCGCGTCGGGCGGGTCCGGGACCGCTTCGTCGGCAGCATCCGGTGAGCTGGACCAGAGCAGTTCGACCGGTCTGACGGCGAAGGGTGGCGCCGCAGCGCCCGCGCCCGCCCAGGCACCGGCGCAGGGCGTTCCCGTCGGTGACGTCGGCCGGTCGTTGGTGCGCACCGCGCAGCTGTCGGTCGAGGTCAAGGACCTCGATGCGGCGACCCGGCAGGTCCGCACGGCCGCCGCGGCGAACGGGGGGTTCGTCACGGAGGAGAAGTCGGGCACGAGCGGGAGCTGGGTGGTGCTGCGGGTGCCGTCGGACAAGCTGGATGCGCTCATCGACGCGATCGCCCCGCTGGGCAAGGTGACCGGCCGCAACGCCCAGGTGGTGGACGCCACCGAGCAGGTCGTGGACCTCGACGCCCGGGTCTCCACCCAGCAGGCCAGCGTCGCGCGGGTGCGCGCGCTGCTGGGCCAGGCCACCTCGATCGGTGACGTCGTGTCGATCGAGTCGGAGCTCTCGCGCCGCGAGGCCGACCTCGACTCGCTGACCCGGCGGCTCTCGGCGCTCAAGGACAAGGTGGCGCTCTCGAGCCTCACGGTCGACATGCGGGCCCCGGGCTCGGCGGCGACCACCGAGGACCCCGGGACCGGCGGCTTCCTCGACGGGCTGGCCGGGGGCTGGGACGGGCTGATGAAGCTCGGCGCCGGCGTCGGCGTGGTGGTGGGCTTCCTGCTGCCGTTCGTGCCGGTGTTCGCGGTGCTGTTCGGCATCGGGTGGCTGATCCGCCGGCTGGTGCGGGCGCGACGGGTGCCGGCGGCCGCCACGTCCGGTGCAGCGGGCGGGACGGGCGCGGGTCCGGATCAGCCGTAGGCCTCCGGTGGCGGGGCGGAGTGGCCCGGGATCTGAGGGGGAGTCATGAACTCGGGCCACTCCGTTGCAACCGCCACGACGACCACACGATCGGGGGCACCGTGTGCTCGCGGGCACCGGGAGCAGGCGAGGGGACGCCCTTCCCGGCCCGTCCGGCGAGTGGGGCTCGCGGTGGACGGAAGGTCACGATGACACTGGGTAACTGCCCGTGCAACCCTTTCGGACTACCCTTTTCGGGTGTTTCATTTGCCTGGGGCAAACTGTGCGCCCACCGATCTAACATGTGCCTCCGATCGGCTCCGGTCCCCCCGCACGCCGGTGCCGCACGTACGCAAGGGAGCGCCCGAGTTGTCGATCCGCAGCCCGTACCAGGATGTTGAGATCCCCGAGGTCTCGCTGTTCGACTTCCTCTTCGACGACTTCGGCGACCGGGCCGGTGCGCCGGCACTGATCGACGGCAGCTCCGGGGCGTCGATCTCGTTCGAGCAGCTGCAGGGCATGGTCGTCACGATCGCGGCCGCGCTCGCCGAGCGTGGTATCGGCAAGGGTGACGTCGTCGGGATCTTCGCGCCGAACAACCCCTACTGGGTGGCCGCGTTCCACGGCATCCTGCGCGCCAACGCCACGGTCACGAGCGCAAACTCGCTCTACACGCCGTCCGAGCTCGCGCACCAGCTGCGCGACTCCGGGGCCAAGCTGCTCGTCACGATCTCGCCGTTCCTCGAACGCGCCACCGCGGCGCTGGCCGAGGTGGGCCTCGGTGCCGACGCGATCATCACGCTCGACCCGGCAGAGGGCCACACCTCGCTGGCGGATCTGCTCGCCACCACGGCAGCGCCGCCCGCACAGGAGGTGGGCGCCGGCGACGTGGCCGTGCTGCCGTACTCGTCGGGCACCACCGGCCTGGCGAAGGGTGTGATCCTGACCCACCGCAACCTCGTGGCCAACCTGTGCCAGGTCGGGCCGGTCTTCGACGTGACCGCGGACACCAAGCTGCTCGCGGTCCTGCCGTTCTTCCACATCTACGGCATGACCGTGATGATGAACAACGGGCTGCACAACCGGTCCACCGTCGTCACGATGCCCCGGTTCGAGCTCCCCGAGTTCCTGCGCGTCATCTCCGAGTACGAGATCGGCAACGTCTACATCGCCCCGCCGGTCGCGGTCGCGCTCGCCAAGCACCCGCTGGTCGACCAGTACGACCTCTCCTGCATCGACACGATCTTCTCCGGCGCGGCGCCGCTGGACGCCGAGCTGGGCAACGCCGTGGCGAAGCGGCTGGGCTGCCAGGTGCTGCAGGGCTACGGGATGACCGAGCTGTCGCCGGTGAGCCACGTGATCCCGGCCGACCGGCCGGAGATGGACCTCAACAGCGTCGGCGTCGCGATCCCCAACGTCGAGTGCAAGCTCGTCGACCCCGACACCGGCGAGGAGGCCGGGCCCGGTGGCCGCGGCGAGCTGTGGGTCAAGGGCCCCAACGTGATGGTCGGTTACCTGAACAACCCCGAGGCCACCGCCATCACGCTCGACGCCGACGGCTACCTGCACACCGGCGACGTCGCCACGGTCACCGACGAGGGTGTCTTCACCATCGTCGACCGCGTCAAGGAACTGATCAAGTACAAGGGTTACCAGGTGCCGCCCGCCGAGCTGGAGGCGCTGCTGCTGACCCACCCGCAGATCGCCGACGCCGCCGTCATCGGCGTGAAGGACGACGAGGGCGAGGAGGTGCCCAAGGCGTTCGTCGTGCGGCAGGAGTCGGGCGCCGAGCTCAGCGCCGACGACGTGATGGCGTTCGTCGCCGAGCGGATCGCCCCGCACAAGAAGGTGCGGGTGGTCGAGTTTATCGACCAGATCCCGAAGTCGGCCTCCGGCAAGATCCTGCGCAAGGACCTCCGCGCTCGGGAGACCACCAGGAGCTGAACGTTCCCCGCTCCACGCTCGACCAGCGCCGCGCGAGCCTGCGGTCGCAGACGGGTTGCGACACCCCGGGCGCCGGCCCCACCAGCGGGCTGATCGCCTACGTCGACGGCGAGCCCGCCGGGTGGGTCGCGGTCGAGCCGCGCACGGCCTATCCGAAGCTGCGCGGTACCCGGGTGCCGTGGTCGGGACGCACCGAGGACAAGGACGGCGCGGACGTCTGGGCCGTCACCTGCCTGATCGTCCGCAAGGGCCACCGGCGCCGCGGCCTCACCTACGCGCTGGCCCGCGCCACGATCGGGCACGCCCGCGAGCGCGGCGCTCGCGCGCTCGAGGCGTACCCGCTGATCACCGAGCCGGGCAAGGAGATCACCTGGGATGAGCTGAACGTCGGCGCCCGCCAGGTCTTCGAGGACGCCGGCTTCGTCCAGGTCAGCAAGCCGACGCTGCGCCGGGTCGTGATGCGGGTGGACTTCGGTGGCCGCTGACTGTCCACAGGTGGATGTCGCCTGTGGACAACTCCCGCGCTCATCTGTTCCCGGACGATCCGCTGGTCGAACGGACGGTGGACGAGGAGGCGGCGGCCGCGATCACACCGGTCCCTGGCCCGGCGCCCACGCCACGTGACCGGGTCGGCGATACCGGCATGCTTGGTGCATCCCGCCGATACCCGGCATACGGTGGGGTCATGGCACCGGCGCGGCCCCTCGGCATCGATGATCAGCTGTGCTTCGCGCTCTACACCGCGTCGCGGGCGATGACGAGCTGTTACCGCCCGCTGCTGGACGAGCTGGGCATCACCTACCCGCAGTACCTGGTGCTGCTGGTGCTCTGGGAGCGCGGCGACACCCCGGTCACCGGCATCGGCCAGGCCCTGCAGCTCGAGACGGGCACGCTCTCGCCGCTGCTCAAGCGGCTGGAGGCGATGGGGCTGGTCACCCGCACGCGCCAGGCCGACGACGAGCGTTCCGTGCTGGTGGCGCTCACGGTCGAGGGCCGGGCGCTGGAGGACCGCGGCCATGCGGTGCAGACGGGCATCGGCGAGGCGGCCGGCATGACGTGGGCCGAGATGAGCGAGCTGCGCGAGACGTTGCACCAACTCACCGACCGGTTGCGGGGCGCCGTCCGCTCGTGACATCCGTCGCCTTGCGGTGACAGCGCGGTTGTTCGTACATTTCTCAACATTCGGGCGGATGTTGGGGGACTTGTCGTGGTTGCGCGGACGCTCGACCGGACGGGCGAACGCCCGCTCTGGGAACAACTGCTCACCGACCTGCGCCGACGTCTCGACGTGGACGAGTTCACGGTGGCGTTCCCCGGCGAGCTGGCGCTCGTCGCCGAGTACGGCGTGAGCAGACATACCGTCCGGGAGGCCGTGCGCAGGCTGCGTGACGAGGGCGTGGTGGTCGCCGGCCGCGGCCGCACCCCGCGCCGGGCCGAACCGGCCGGCATCGAGCAGCCGCTCGGCGAGATCTACAGCCTGTTCACGGCCGTCGAGGCCACCGGGCAGGTGCAGCGCAGCGTCGTGCGCACCCTGGACGTGCGGGCCGACGGGGTGGTGGCGGCCCGGCTCGGGCTCGAGGAGTCCACGCCGCTGGTGCACCTGGAGCGCCTGCGGCTCGCCGATGCGGATCCGCTGGCCGTCGACCGCGTCTGGTTGCCCGAGAAGCTCGCCGCGCCGCTGCTGGACGTCGACTTCAGCCGGACCGGGCTCTACACGGTGTACGCGGAGCGCTGCGGCGTGCGCGTCACCGGTGGCAGCGAGCGGATCCGCGCGGTCGTGCCGGGCGAGTCCGAGCGCAGGCTGCTGGGCATCGGACCGGACGTGGCGGCGTTCGCGATCGACCGGCTCGGGTGCGCGGGTGACCGGCCCGTCGAGTGGCGCCAGACGCTGGTGCGGGCAGACCGGTTCAGCGTGACGGCCCGCATGTCGGCACGCGACGGCTACCGGCTCGACGGGAGCGCCTGAGGCTCCCGGGAGCGGTCAGCCCACCGGAACCGAGACGCCGACGCCGCCGCGGGTCTGCGCGCCGTAGCGGGCGATCGTGGCGTCGATGTCCAGCGGTGCGGTCTGCATCGTGATGTCGGGGGTGAGCAGCGCGGCCGGCACCAGCCAGCTGACCTCGAACTCGATGCCGTCGGGGTCCTTCGCGTAGAGGGCCTTGGTGGAGCCGTGATCCGACGCCCCGACGAGCGCGCCGCGGGCGGTGAGCACGTCGCGGATGCGCTGCAGCTCGCTGAGCGTGTCCACCTCCCACGCCAGGTGGTAGAGGCCCACGGTCGTGCGTCCGGCGCCCGAGGGGGCGGCGTCGGGGCCCATCGCGAACAGGCCGAGGTCGTGGTCGTTGCTGGAGCCTTCGGCCTGCAGGAACGCGGCCCGGCCCGGCATGCCGGCGACGGTGCGGAAGCCCAGCGCAGCGGAGTAGAACTCGACGGCGCGGTCGACGTCGCGGACGTAGAGGACGGCGTGGTTCAGGCGCTGGATCGGCATGGCGTTCCTCCAGATAGTTTAAAGTTCAACCACAAGCGTACATGAAAGTTCAACTGTCTTCACGTACTCTGTCGGATGTGGACGAAGCGAACAACAGGTGGCTCAGCTCCGGCGAGCTGGACGCGTGGCTGGCCTACGTCGCCGCGTCCACCCTGCTGGAAGCCGCGCTCGATCGCCAGCTCCAGCGCGACTCCGGCATGCCGCACGCCTACTACCAGATACTGGCCATGCTCTCCGAGGTTCCGGGCCGCACGCTGCGGATGAGTGACCTCGCCGCCATCACGCAGAGCTCACAGAGCCGCCTGTCCCATGCCGTGAGCCGCCTCGAGCGCAACGGCTGGGTCCGTCGCGAACCGTGCCCCGACGACCGCCGCAGCACCTTCGCCCGGCTCACCGACGCCGGCTTCCGCGCGCTCGAGAGCGCCGCTCCCGGCCATGTCGACGAGGTCCGGGGCCGGATGTTCGATCGGCTCACCTGCGAGCAGGTGGCGCAGCTGCGTGCGATCTGCGGCGCCATGCTCGAGGGCCTGCGCGGTGACGCGGCCCCCTGCCCAGGCCCTGACGTGCGGCCGACGGGTCGCGCCGCTCAGCCGTAGGCGATCATTGCGGGCCCGAGCACAGGGAGGGGACCCGCGATGCGCATGGCCACCGCCGCGCTGGCACTGGGGGTGGCCACGGTCGCGCTCGCCGGCTGTGCGTCGCCCGTTGCCGGCACCCCGGCCCCGGTGCCGGCAGTCGCGCCCGCCGGAGCCCCCGCGGCGCCGCTCGCCGACCGGTACACCGATCCGCAGTCCCGGTTCCGGCTGAGACCGCCCGTCGGGTGGACGGCCGATCCCACGCCGGGGACGGGGATCACGGTGCGGTTCCGGGCCCCGCGGCCCCAGGCCTCGGCGGCCGGCCCGTTCAGCCCCAACATCAACGTGTACGTGGTGGCCTCACCCGACGACCTGGCCACCACCGTTGCGGGCGCCCGGCAGGACATGGCGGCCGTCAACGCCTACCACCGGGACAGTGACCTCGACGTCGTCCTGTCCGACGGCACGCCCGCCCACCAGCTCGGCGGCACGTTCACCGATCCGGCGTCCGGGCTGGAGCTGCGCAACCTGCAGCTGTTCACCGTCCACGGCGGCATGGCGGTCGCCGTCGCCGGCACCGCGCTCGCCGACGGCTGGGACGACTACGGCAACACGTTCGACGCGTCCCTGCGCACGCTCGCCGTCACGCCCTGATCCGAGCGCCGCGCAGGGCGGCTGGCACAGTGGCAGCCATGGGAACCCTGGTGCTGCTGCGACACGGCCAGAGCGTGTGGAACGCCGAGAATCTGTTCACCGGCTGGGTGGACGTCCCGCTGTCGGAGACCGGGGAGCAGGAAGCCCGCCGGGGCGGGGAGCTGCTGCGCGCCGAGGGCCTGCTGCCCGACGTCGTGCACACGTCCCTGATGCGACGCGCGATCTCCACGGCCAACCTGGCGCTGGACGCCTGTGATCGGCACTGGATCCCGGTCCGCCGCGACTGGCGGCTCAACGAGCGCCACTACGGGGCGCTGCAGGGCAAGAACAAGAAGCAGACGCTCGAGGAGTTCGGCGAGGAGCAGTTCATGCTCTGGCGCCGCTCCTACGACGTGCCTCCGCCGCCCATCGAGCCCGGCTCGGAGTTCTCCCAGGACGCCGACCCGCGCTACGCGGACCTCGGCGCCGCCACCCCGCTCACCGAGTGCCTCGCCGACGTCGTCGCCCGGTTCCTGCCGTACTGGGAGTCGGCCGTGGTGCCGGACCTGCGGGCCGGCAAGGTCGTGCTGCTCGCGGCGCACGGCAACTCGCTGCGCGCTCTCGTCAAGCACCTCGACGGGATCTCCGACGCCGACATCGCCGGGCTCAACATCCCCACCGGAATCCCGCTGCGCTACGACCTCGACGACGACCTGCGCCCGAAGAACCCCGGGGGCACGTACCTCGACCCGGATGCGGCAGCCGAGGCCGTCGCCGCGGTTGCCGCACAGGGACGTTGAGCGGTCGCATTTGCCCGGCAGGGTGAACGCGACGTGAACGGCGGCGGAAATGTGCCGTTCCGTGACGTCGCCAGCATCACGCGGGAGCCTGTGAGCTGGCACTGAGGGCGGTGCACCTGCCTACGATGCGCGCATGACCACACTGGTCTGGGCGCTGATCGCAGCCGGGACACTGGTGCTGGGATTCGTGGTGGGGCACCGGCTGGGTAGCCGGCGCACCACCACCGTCCCGGTGCCGATCGCGCCGCCCAGCGCTCCGCCGAAGGCCGATCTGCTGCAGCGGGTGTTCCTCTCGACCGACGAGGGGCTGGTCGTCCTCAACCGCGCGGGCGACGTCGAGCTGTTCAACGCACGCGCCGAGGAGCTGGGCGTGGTGCGGGCTGGCCGTCCGGACGCCCGCGCCGCCGCGGCGTGCCAGAAGGTGCTGCGCACCGGCGCGCCCACCTCGGTGGACCTTTCGCCGCTCGATCATCGGGGACGGCAGCCCGCTGCCGTGCTCGCCCACGTCAGCCCGCTCGGCGACGGGTACACGATGGTCGAGGCGGACGACACGTCCGACGCCGTGCGCCTGGAGGCCACCCGTCGCGACTTCGTGGCCAACGTCAGCCACGAGCTGAAGACGCCCGTGGGCGCGGTTGGCCTGCTCGCGGAGGCCGTCCTCGACGCGGCCGACGATCCCGTCGAGGTCCGCCGGTTCAGCACCAAGATCCTCAACGAGGCCACCCGGCTGGGCAACCTCGTCACCGAGCTGATCGCGCTGTCGCGGCTCACCGGCGCCGAGCGCCTGCCGGAGATGACCATCGTCGACGTCGACGAGATGGTCAGCGAGGCGATGTCGCGCTCGCGCCTGTCCGCGGAGGCGGCGAACATCGAGATCATCGTCGACCGTCCCACCGGGCTCGAGGTGGAGGGCGACCTGACGCTGCTGGTCACCGCGCTGTCCAACCTCATCGAGAACGCGATCGCGTACTCGCCCGCCGAGGCGTCGGTCTCGGTCTCGCGCCGGCGAGCAGGTGACTGGGTGGAGATCGCCGTGACCGATCGCGGCATCGGGATCGCCCCCGAGCACCAGAAGCGGGTATTCGAGCGGTTCTTCCGGGTCGACCCGGCCCGCTCGCGGGCCACCGGCGGCACCGGCCTCGGGCTGGCGATCGTCAAGCACGTGCTGGTCAACCACGGTGGTGAGGTCCGGCTGTGGAGCAGCCCGGGCACCGGTTCCACCTTCACCGTGCGGCTGCCGGTGCAGCCCACCGAGATCGACCCCGCCGAGAGCGACCCCGCCGAGAGCGACCCCGCCGAGACCGACCACACCGCGATGGCCGGTGCGGCGCCCGCCGCCGCCATCAGCCGACGTGCCGGCGAGCTGCCCGACCGCGTCGGGTGAGCAGCAGGCCAATCCATGGAGGACGTGACATGACCAGGGTGCTGATCGTGGAGGACGAGGAGTCCTTCGCCGACCCGCTGGCGTTCCTGCTGCGCAAGGAGGGCTTCACCACGGCCATCGCGGGCACCGGCCAGGACGCGCTGGAGGAGTTCGACCGCAACGGCGCCGACATCGTCCTGCTCGACCTGATGCTGCCCGGGATGAGCGGTACCGACGTCTGCAAGGCGCTGCGCACGCGCTCCGCCGTGCCGGTGATCATGGTGACCGCCCGGGACAGCGAGATCGACAAGGTCGTCGGGCTGGAGCTCGGCGCCGACGACTACGTCACCAAGCCGTACTCGGCCCGCGAGCTGATCGCGCGGGTGCGCGCGGTGTTGCGGCGCGGCGGCGAGGGTGGGTCGGACATCGACGGCGTCCCGGGCGTGCTCGAGGCCGGACCCGTGCGGATGGACGTCGAACGGCACGTCGTGAGCGTCAACGGGGCTGATGTCGCGCTCCCGCTCAAGGAGTTCGACCTGCTGGAGTACCTGCTGCGCAACGTCGGCCGGGTGCTCACCCGCGGACAGCTCATCGACCGGGTGTGGGGCGCCGACTACGTCGGCGACACCAAGACCCTCGACGTGCACGTCAAGCGGCTGCGCTCGAAGGTGGAGAACGACCCGAGCGTGCCCAAGCACCTCGTCACGGTCCGTGGTCTCGGCTACAAGTTCGAAGGCTGACAACAGGCCCCGCACCGTGGTCAGGAAGGCCACCTTCCCGCAGGAATCTTGCGGGAAGGTGGCCTTCCTGCAACCGGAGCGGGGCGCCGTGAAGAGCGGAACGGATCGGCGTCGTCGCTGTCTGTGACGCGATCGGTCACGACCCCATGACGGGGTCGCGTAGCCTTGCCCCGTGCGGCTGGGTGTCCTCGACGTCGGATCCAACACCGTCCACCTCCTCGTGGTGGACGCGCACCGTGGCGGGCACCCGACGCCGATGACGTCGGAGAAGGCCGAGCTGCGCCTCGCCGAGAACCTCGACAAGAGCGGCGCGCTCACCGCCGCGGGCGCCGATGCGCTGGTCCGCACGGTCGTCAAGGCCAACGCGTCCGCCGCCGCTGCCGGCTGCACCGACCTGCTGGCCTTCGCCACGTCCGCACTGCGCGACGCCACCAACTCGGCAGCCGTGCTCGCCCGCGTGCGCGACGAGACCGGCGTCGGTCTGCAGGTACTGCCCGGTGAGGACGAGGCCCGCTACACGTTCCTCGCCGTCCGCCGCTGGTACGGCTGGTCGGCAGGCCGGTTGCTGGTGCTCGACATCGGCGGTGGCTCCCTCGAGCTCGCCGCCGGACACGACGAGCACCCGGCCGCAGCCGCGTCGCTCCCGCTCGGCGCCGGTCGGCTCACCCGCGAGTGGTTCAAGTCCGACCCACCGTCGCGGCGCGAGATCGAAGGCCTGCGCGAGCACCTCGACACCGTGCTGGAGCCCGTCGGCCGCAGGCTGCGCCGCGTCGGCACGCCGGAGCTCGCCGTCGGCACGTCCAAGACGTTCCGCTCGCTCGCGCGCCTCACCGGCGCCGCCCCGTCGAGCGCGGGGCCCCGCACCCGTCGCCGGCTCACCGATGTGGGGCTGCGCCAGCTCGCCGCCTTCATCACCCGGATGTCGTCCGACGACCTCGCAGAACTCGAGGGCGTCAGCGCCAGCCGATCGCACCAGCTCGTGGCCGGAGCGCTCGTCGCGGAGGCCGCGATGCGGGCGCTGCGGGTCACGCAGCTCGAGATCTGCCCATGGGCATTGCGCGAAGGAGTGATCCTCCGGAGGCTCGACACGCTCGATGGGACGGCCCAGATAGACCGCTCGGCGCAGGACTCGCCGGGTGGTCTTGGACGCTTGACGACGTACGAGGCACGGTGTACGGGATGAGTTCCGAGACCGACCACCCCCGCCAGCGCACGGTCGCTGAGCTGCTGGCTGCGCACGGCGAAACCGGTGCAACCGGTCGCCGGCATCGCCGGCGCGCGCCCGAGGCCCCTGACGACGGTGGTTCACCCCCCGAGCAAGCAGGCGGCCCCGCGTTCGGTGGTGACCTCATCACCGAGGACACCTTCGGCGCCGCGTCGTTCAAGGACGCGGCCACGCGTGATGGTGGCTTCGGCGGCAACGCCGCGCCGGGCCGTCGCGCTGCCCCGCCGGGCGGTCCCGACCGCGCGGTCCTGCGTGAACCGGTGCCGCGCGAGCCGGTTCCCGACCGGGCCGTGCTCCGCGAGCCGGTGCCACACGAGCCCGCCCCGCCGCAGCAGCGCGCGATGGCGCCCGAGCCGGTGCTCGACGCGCCGCGCCCGGTTGCGCCGCCGCCCGCCCGCCGCGTCGATCGGCGGGACCGGGCCGAGCGTCCCTACGCGCAGCCCACCGGCCAGTTCCCGCCGCAGCAGGCCACGGGCAGCCAGGCACTCGACCGGGGTTACGGGCCGCCGCCGTCGAACGGGGGCCCGGCCAACGGCGCTCCGGCCAACGGCAGCCCGCTCACCAGCAGCCCGCTCAACGGTGCTCCGGTCAACGGTGGCCCGCTCATCGGAGCTTCCCCGAACGGTGCTCCCCCGAACGGTGCTCCGACGAACGGCGCTCCCGCGAACGGCGTGCCCACCAGCGGCGTGCCCGTGACCGGCAGCCCGGCCGAGGCCTATGCGCCCCCGGCCGAGCGGCCCGCCGTCGATCACGCCACCGAGCAGCTGCCGCGCGTCCGCGACGGTGCCCGCGAGGGCGCCCGTGGCGGCACCATCGATCCCGGGCTCACCGGGCCGATCGATGTCCAGCGACTCTCACCCGCCGCCTCCGCTCCGGCACCGGCCGGTCCGGCGTCGGAATGGGCCGAGTCCGCGCGTGCCGAGAAGGCCCGCGAGGCCGGTCGTCAGGATCTCGACGACGGTGGCGAGTGGGCGGCCGACGCCGACGGCGGCCCGGCCACGATGGTCGGCGCCGCACCGACCGGCGCGGAGTCGTGGCACCGCAAGCGCACGGGACGGCGCGCCAATGCCGACGACGAGGGGGGCCCGCCCACGCAGGCGTCCACGCCGATGGACTTCGACCACCCGGCCGGGCTGGGTTCCGATCTCGACGACGACGAGTACGACGACGACGAGCTCGACGCGCCGCAGCGGCGCCGGCTGGGCCGCGGGGCCGGCGAGTCGTCCCCGGGGCAGGCCTGGGCCGCCGTCGTCGCACAGTGGATCATCGGCGCGATCGGTGGCGCCGCGCTCTGGGTCGGCTTCCGCTTCCTGTGGCGCGAGCTCCCGGTGGTGGCGCTGGCCGCTGCAGTGCTGGTCACCATCGGGCTCGTGGTGGTCGTGCGGGCACTGCTGCGCAACAACGACATGCGCACCACGCTGTTCGCGGTGGGCGTCGGGCTGCTCCTGACCGTGTCACCCGCGATTCTGGTACTCCTGGGGAGATGACACGCGTGCAGCCGGAGATCCGGCCGGCGCCCCTCGTGGCGCTCTCCACGGCTTCGGTGTACCCCGAGCCCGCCCGTGCGGCCTTCGAGCTGGCCGCCGAGCTGGGCTACGACGGCGTCGAGCTGATGGTGTGGACCGACCCGGTGAGCCAGAACGTCAGCGCCGTCTCGCGGCTGGCCGAGCGCTACGGGGTGCCGGTGCTCGCCGTCCACGCGCCCTGCCTCGCCGTCACCCAGCGCGTCTGGGGTGCCGATCCGATCGGTCGCATCCGCCGCTCCGTCACCGCTGCAGCCGACCTCGGCGCCCGTACCGTCGTCCTGCACCCGCCGTTTCGCTGGCAGCGCCGCTACGCGGCCGAGTTCGCCGCCGAGGTGGCCCGCGCCGGTGAGCACGCCGGTGTCGCGCTCGCGGTGGAGAACATGTTCCCGGTGGTGCGCGGCGGGGTGCGCACGGTGCCCTACAGCCCCGGCATCGACCCCACCGAGGTCGGCCACGCGCACTACACGCTCGACCTGTCCCACACCGCCGCCGCGGGTTCCGACGCGCTCGCGATGCTCGACCGGATGGGCGACGGGCTGGCCCACGTCCACCTCACCGACGGCAGCGGTGCACCCCGCGACGAGCACCTGGTGCCGGGACGGGGCAACCAGCCCTGCGCCGAGGTGTGCGAGCGACTGGCCGACAGCAACTACTCCGGCGTCGTGGTCATCGAGATCAGCACCCGGCGGTGCCGCACCCGCTACGAGCGGGTCGCGCTGCTGGCGGAGTCGCTCCTGTTCGCGCGCCTGCACCTGCAGCCCACCGCGGGGCCGGGCGACCGGCAGCCGCACGTTGCGGCTACTGCCCAGTAGACCGCGTCACATGCGTTAGGGCGCCGCGTCTCACGGTGATAAAGGTGAGGAATGCGAACTTGTCGCCCCGCTCCGGCACGGGCCGTCCGATGACAGCGGGGGTCGTCCCGGCGACCGTGCCCCCGTTCAGCGCCGCGATCGAGGTCCACCCGCTCGGCGAGGGCCGTTACCGCGCCGAGCTGGGCCCGCTGTGGGCCGTCGGGCCCAAGGCGCACGGCGGGCTACTGCTCGTGCTGCTGGCGAAGGCCGGGCTCGCCCGCCTCGATGCCGATGCCCCTGGTGCCGCCCCCGATCCACTGGCCGTCTCGGCCGACTTCCTGCGCGCGCCCGACCTCGGCAGCGTGGAGATCAGTACCGAGGTGCTCAAGCTGGGTCGCACCGCGTCGGTCGTCTCCACGCGGATGGAGCAGGGCGGCAAGCTGATGATCACCGCGACGATCACGGCGGGCCGGCTCGCCGACGACGAGCCGCTCTACGCCGATCTGCCGAACATGCCGGCCGAGCCGACCCCGGACGCCGTCGACCCCGGCGTGGGCGCCGCGACCTTCGGCCTCGCGAAGGCCTGCGAGCTGCGCTGCGACCCGGAGACGTTCGCGTTCTCGCGTGGCGAGCAGGGTCCGCCGGTGCTGCAGGGCTGGGTACGGCCCCGTGACGAGCCCGTGGACGTCCTGTTCGCGCTGCTGGCGGGTGATGCGCTGCCCCCCACGGTCTTCAACCTGAGCGGCCGTTTCGGCTGGGCGCCCACCGTGCAGCTCACGGCGCTGCTGCGCGGACGGCCCGCCCCCGGCTGGCTGCGGCTGGAGTCCCGCTCGACGATGATCGGGGGCGGCTGGTTCGACGAGGACGTCACGGTGATCGACGCCGCCGGCCGGTTGATCTGCCAGGCCCGCCAGCTGGCACTGGCGCCGACGAAGCGCCCCTGACAGCTGCCCACGCTGCCGTCCCGCTGCCGTCCCGCTGCCGTCCCGGATCGCAGCATGGTGGCCATCCTGCGATCCAACGCTTGGATGGCCACCATGCTGCAGGTCGGCGGGGGCGGGCCGGGCGGGTAGCGGCAAAGGGGGAGGCGCGCGGCCCACCGCGGCGGCTACCGTCTCCCGCATGACACGGATCGCGGTGCTCGGCGCCGGGAAGATCGGCGAGGCCCTGCTGGCCGGGCTGCTGGCTGCCGGCTGGCCCGCCGACGAGCTGGTCTTCACCGAACGCCACGAGGGACGGGCCGCCGAGCTGACCGCGCGCCACGGCGTCGCCGCGGTGGACGTCGCGGCCGCCGCGGCGCACGGCGACATCATCGTGGTGGCCGTGAAGCCCCAGGACATCCGGCCGGTGCTGGCCGAGCTCGCGCCGGTGCTGCGCACCGGCACGCTCGTGGTCTCGCTGTGCGCGGGGTTGCCCACGTCGCTGTTCGAGAAGGCGCTGCCCGCCGGCACGGCGGTGGTGCGGGTCATGCCCAACACCCCGATGCTCGTCGGGGAGGCCATGAGCGCCATCTCGCCCGGCACCCACGCCACCGACGACCAGCTCGGGACCGTCGAGAAGCTGCTGGCCTCCGTCGGTCGGGTCGTGCGGGTGCCGGAGTCGCAGCAGGACGCGGTCACCGCGCTGTCGGGATCCGGGCCGGCCTACTTCTTCTTCCTGGTCGAGGCGATGATCGACGCCGGCATCCTGCTCGGGCTGCCGCGCACGGTCGCGGCCGACCTGATCGTGCAGTCGGCCTTCGGTGCGGCCCGGATGATGCAGGAGTCCGGTGACCACCCCGTCATCCTGCGGGAGGCCGTCACCTCACCCGCCGGCACGACGATCGCCGCGGTGCGCGAGCTGGAGAAGCACGGCGTGCGCGCCGCGCTGATCGCCGCGATCGAGGCCGCCCGCGACCGTTCGGTGGAACTGGGACGGCTGGCCGAACAGCTTTGACCCGATCGGACTACTCACTCTCACCCTGACGCGAACCTCAATTCCACACATGAGTGCAGTGGGGTGTCGAAGTCGTCACACCGGCACCGCTAAGCTCACCAGGTACACCAGGACCGTCCGTGGGGCCGGCATCCGGTGGAGGAACGAAAGCGGTGATCGGATGGCTACCGAGCAGCCCGAGATCCACCTCGCCCAGGTGCAGTTCCTGACGGTGGCCGAGGTCGCGGCGATGATGCGCGTGTCGAAGATGACGGTGTACCGCCTCGTCCACGGCGGTGATCTGCCGGCCGCTCGCGTGGGTCGATCGTTCCGCGTACCCAAGCGCGCCGTGGAGGACTACCTCCGCAGCGCCTACTTCGACGCAGGCTGACGCCCGCGGGCGCACTCCCGCGCGGTCGGTCTGCGAAGCCGCCGGTAGGATGGGCAATCGGTCGTGCCTGACTACGCCCGCAGTCGACGCTCCGTCGCCGATTGCCGGACGTACGGTCGGGCCTCTCCACCGCACCCTGCGGCCCTCGTGGTCGCGCCACGATCAGGAAGGGCCGACGCATGGGCTCAGTCATCAAGAAGCGCCGCAAGCGGATGTCGAAGAAGAAGCACCGCAAGCTGCTTCGCAAGACCCGCGTGCAGCGTCGCAAGTTGGGTAAGTAGTAGTCGAAGCTCGAGCAACGGCCGGCGAGTATCTCGCCGGCCGTTGCCGTTTCGCCGCCTTTCGACACGTGCGGGGGTGCGTCCGCTCACGATGTGCCGTGCCTGGCCCCACGCGTCGGCAACGCGGGCTAGCATCGTCACCCGCCGCATCCACACGTATCCGCAGAGGTTGTGCCGTGACCCCGTCCGTTGTGCTCGTGACCGGTGTCAGCGGGTTCCTCGGGGGTCACCTGGCCGCTCGCCTCGCCGCCAACCCGGACATCGAGCGGGTGCTCGGGGTCGACACCGTGCCCCCGCCGCGTGATCTGCTGCGCCGGATGGGTCGTGCCGAGTTCGTGCGCGCCGACATCCGCAACCCGCTCATCGCCAAGGTCATCTCCCAGGCGTCGGTCGACACCGTCGTCCACGCCTCGCTGTCGGCCAATCCCGGTAACTCGGGCAACCGCGCGGCGACGAAGGAGATGAACGTCATCGGCACGATGCAGCTGCTCGCGGCGTGCCAGAAGGCACCGACCGTGCGGCGCGTGGTGCTCAAGTCCACCACCGTCGTGTACGGCGCCAGCCCCCGCGATCCGGCGCTGTTCGACGAGACGATGATGCCGAAGGAGCTGCCTTCCGGCGGCTACGCGAAGGACGCCGCCGAGATCGAGGGCTACCTGCGCGGGTTCGCCCGGCGCCGCCCGGACGTCTCGGTCACGGTGCTGCGCTTCGCCAACTTCATCGGCCCGCGCATCGACTCCATCTTCACCCGCTACTTCGCGCTGCCGGTGGTGCCCACCGTCCTCGGCTATGACGCCCGCGTGCAGCTGCTGCACGAGGAGGACGCGTTGGCGGTGCTCGAACGCGCGGCCAGCCACGACATCCCCGGCACGTTCAACGTGGCGGCCGACGGCGTGCTGATGCTGTCGCAGGCCATCCGCCGCGCCGGCCGGTTGACGCTGCCGGTGCCGCAGATGGCCGTCGGCCCGGTCGGCAGGCTGTTCCGCAGCGCCCGGATCGTCGACTTCTCCCCGGAGCAGATGCGCCTGCTCAACTTCGGCCGGGTGGTCGACAACGGCAGGTTGCGCCGCCAGTTCGGGTTCACGCCGCGCTGGACCACCACGCAGGCCTTCGACGACTACGTGCGGGGCACGGCGCTGCACCGGGTGGTGCCCTCGGAACGGATCGCGCAGGTGGAGCGCGGTGTGCTCACTGCGGCGCGGGCGCTGCGATGACGCCGCCGAAGACACCGCGGCGGGTGGCAGCCGCCCCCGCACCACGCGAGCTGCGCCGGACGACGCGGACCGGCGCTGCTCGGACGAGGGCGGTGCCCGCCGGATCGGGCGCCGCCGACAACGCGAGCGCGAGGAAGGGAGCCGCCGTGCCGGAAGCCCGTGTCATCCCGCTGCACGCCGACGGCACCGGGGCCCGAACGAAGTGGCGCCTCGGTCCGTCCGTCTCGCCGGAGCCCGCTCCGGCCGCCCCCGAGCCCCCCACGGACCTCGACCGGCCCGCCGATGCCGAGCCGGGCGCCGAGCAGTCCGCGGCCGCCTGGGAGGAGACGCTGGCACAGACGCTGGCGTTCGTGCGCCGCAGGCTGGAAGGCGAGTACGCGGTCGACGACTTCGGCTTCGACGTCGATCTCACCGACAACGTCATCCTCCCGGTGCTGCGCCCGCTCTACGGGAAGTGGTTCCGCACCGAGACGATCGGCATGCACAACGTGCCGTCAGAGGGCGGCGCGCTGATCGTCGCCAACCACTCCGGCACGCTGCCGCTGGACTCGCTGATGACGGCCGTCGCACTGCACGACGACCACCCGGCCCAGCGCCACCTGCGCATGCTCGGCGCCGACCTGATGTTCCGGCTGCCGGGGGTGGGCGCGCTCGCGCGCAAGCAGGGCAGCACGCTGGCCTGCACGCCGGATGCGGAGCGCCTGATGACCTCCGGCGAGCTGGTCGGCGTGTGGCCGGAGGGGTTCAAGGGCATCGGCAAGCCGTTCCGCGATCGCTACAAGCTGCAGCGGTTCGGCCGGGGCGGGTTCGTCTCGGCGGCGCTGCGCACCGGGGTGCCGATCGTCCCGTGCTCGATCGTGGGCGCCGAGGAGATCTACCCCAAGATCGGCGACATCAAGCCGCTCGCCCGCCTGTTCGGGGCGCCCTACTTCCCCGTCACGCCCACGTTCCCGCTGCTGGGGCCGCTGGGACTCGTCCCGCTGCCGTCGAAGTGGTACATCGAGTTCGGCGAGCCGATCCGCACCGACCAGCTCGGCGCGTCGGAGGCCGAGGACCCCATGACGGTGTTCAACCTGACCGACCAGGTGCGCGAGACCATCCAGCACACCCTCTACCGGCTGCTCAGCCAGCGCCGCAACGCGTTCCTGGGCTGACCTAGCACCACCATCCCGACGTCGCACAGGTTCTCCCGTTGTCGCACACCGTGGAACGTGTGCGAGGACTGGTGACGGTGTGCGAAGTGCGTCAGCGCTTGCGGTACGCCACCCCGGCGGCGACGGCACCGGCCAGCGCCCCCGCGCCCAGCACCGTGGGTACACCGATGCGTGCGGCCTTGCGCCCGGTGCGGAAGTCGCGGATCTGCCAGCCGCGCTCCTTGGCGACGTCGCGCAGCTCGGCATCGGGATTGACGGCCACCGCAGTGCCCACGGCCGAGAGCATCGGCACGTCGTTGACGGAGTCGGAGTAGGCCGTGCAGCGGCGCAGGTCGAGCCCCTCGGACACGGCGAGCTGACGCACGGCGTGGGCCTTGGCGGGCCCGTGCAGGATCTCGCCGACGAGCCGGCCGGTGTAGTGGCCGTCGACGCTCTCCGCGACCGTGCCGAGCGCCCCGGTGAGCCCCAGCCGGCGCGCGATGATCAGCGCCAGCTCCACGGGCGTGGCGGTGACCAGCCAGACCCGCTGGCCGGCGTCGAGGTGCATCTGGGCGAGCGCGCGGGTGCCCGCCCAGATCCGGTCGGCCATCAGCTCGTCGTAGATCTCCTCGCCGAGCGCGTTGATCTCGGCGACCGGGCGGCCCGCGACGAACGACAGCGCCGTGTCGCGGCCGGTGGTGGTGGAGTACTTCGTCTCCCGCCCGCCGATCCGGAACTTGAACTGCTGCCAGGCGAACCCGGCGAGATCGGCGGTGGTGAAGAACTTGCGGGCGGCGAGCCCGCGGGCGAAGTGGAAGATCGACGCGCCGACCATCATCGTGTTGTCGACGTCGAAGAACGCGGCGGCCGTCAGATCGACCTCCGGCGCATCGGCCGGGCCTGCGTCGATGTCGATGGCGGCACCCGCCACCAGCTCGGTGTCGGCCGCGCCGGTGTCGGCTGTATCGGTGGTTGCCGTGTCGACGGTTGCCGTGTCGACGGTTGCGACGGGCTCGTGGTTCCCGTCCGTGGCGGGGTCCACATCTCCAAGCACGCGCGGCCTCCGGTCAGGGGTCTTGTCCGTGCAGCCTACTGGCGGATGCCGACGAGACTGCCGACGATCCCGCCGATGGGTCCAACGACACCGAGGCCGCCGCGGGAATCCCGCGACGGCCTCGGTGGGGTCGACGTGCGGCAGGTGTCAGCCGATGGTGATGCCGGGCAGCCCGGGGAGCAGCGGCGGCAGCGTGATCGGCGGCAGCAGGGGCAGCGGCAACGGGATGGAGACGTTGCCCGGCCCGCCGGTGGGGGCCGTGGAGCTCGTCGGGGTCCCCGCGTCGGCGCTGGTACCGACCTTGTCGGGCAGTCCCAGATCCGGGGTGTCGATGCCCGGCAGCAGCCCGTTGCCACCCGTCGTCGGCTCGCCCTCCGGCGTGGTGGTGCCCGGACCGGCGTCGGGCGAGCCCGAACCGGAGATGGAGTCCGGCTGCGTGGTGCCCGGGGTCTGGCCGGTCTTGCCGGAACCGCTGTTGGTCTTGCCGCCCGCGAGGCCGGGCACCGCGCCCGGGTCGATCGGGCGCGGCGTGCAGGCACCCTCGGCGGGAAGCGGTCCGAGGTCGTCGACGGCGCCCGAGGTGATCTCGGTGCAGTCCGCACGGGCCTGCAGCGCCTTGGCCCGGCCGAGCAGCCGGTCCAGCAGCTGGATCGAGTCCTTGGCGCCGGCACCGGACGGCAGGGCCGCACTGAGCGAGGAGAGTCGGGCGGACTGCTCGGCCGCCCACTTGCGCAGGTCGCCGAGCGCGTTGGCGCTGCCGTCGTTGTTGATGGCGAGCAGCATGCGCGAGCCCTCACCGGTGGCGGCGTCGAAGTCCTCGATCGCCGACCGGTAGAGCGCCGGGTCGGCTGCGGTCTGCGGCTTCGCGGCCGACATCTTCTCGATCTCGTCGAGGCGCGTGGTGGCGAGCTCGAGCTGGCGGCGCGCCTTGGCGGCATCGTCGAAGGTGAGGGCGAGGCCTGCCGACTCGGCGGCGCGCTTGACGCCGTAGAGGCTGTCGCCGGGCAACGCGTTGCGGCTGGCGAAGATCCCGCCGCCGGTGAGTGCGACGAGCATCACCAGCGCGGCCGAACCGACGAGCACCGCACGCCTGCGGATGCTCGGTCGGGCCGGGCGCTGGCTGCCGCCACCGCGTGCCGGCCGGTTGGGCATGGTGTGGCGCCCGCGTCGTCCGGAGCGGACGATCGTGATGCCGCCCTCGCCGTCGGGAGCCTCCGGCTCGGAGCCGAGCTCGTTGGTGACGACCGGCACCGCCGGCATCTGCGTGGTGACGGAGTTGGCGTCGGCCGGGACGGGGCCGCCTGCCAGCCGACCCATCGGGGCCGTCTGCTCCTCGACGGTGGGCCGGGCGAACATGGCGCGGGAGGACAGGGCATGGGGGACGGCAGGCGGACCCGACGGCGGCCGGTTGCCGGTACCTGGTCCGGCCTGCTCGGCGGCCAGCACGGCCATCAGCCGTTGCTTGGCGCGTGCCTTGGCGTCCGGGTGCGGCGCGAACTCCGCAGTCCGGGATCGCAGCATCGCCACGATCTCCAGGTCCCGCTGCAGCTCGGCGTCGGTGGAACCGGGGGTTCGCCCCTGTTCCACAGCCGCGGCGAACCGCTCTGCGTCCTTGCCCTGTTCGGCGGGCATGTTGGCCGTCCTCACTGCATCCCTGCGCTGTACGAAGTCGTCGTGTCCTGCTCGCACAGGGCACTGCTCTTTCGACGTTCACCCACACAACGAGCCGTGGAGCGCCGAGTTACGGGTCGGAGACCGTTCACCGCATCGAGTCGTTCATTCGTCGCACCCGTAACGCTCGGGGGGCAACCGCCGATAAGTCGCGCACTCATCGGAGGCCCTCCGGGAGCAGCTGGGCCAGCCTGCGCACCGCGCGGTGCTGGAGCGCCTTCACGGCGCCCTCGTTCCGGTCCATGATCCGCGCGGTCTCCGCGACGGACAGGCCCTGCAGGAACCGGAGCTGGATGCACTCCTGCTGGTCGGGGTTGAGCTTGCGGACGCACCGGATCAGCTCGTCGTTGGTGGCGCCGTCGAGCACCTGCTGCTCGGGGCCGTTGGTGATCGGCGAGTGGTCGGCGATCTCGCTCGTGGTCTGCTCGAGCCGGTAGCGGCTCGACTTCACGTGGTCGAAGATCAGGTTGCGGGCGATCGTGACGAACCACGCCCCGATGTCGCGACCCTGGTAGCTCACCGACGTGATCCGACGCAGCGCCCGGACGAACGTCTCCTGGGTGATGTCCTCGGCCAGGGTGCGATCGCCCATGCGGAAGAGCACGTAGCGGAACACCACGTCGTAGTACCGGTCGAAGAGCTCGCCGAACGCGGACATGTCCCCGGCCTGCGCGGACTTCACCAGCGCCCATGCGCCGGTCTCGTCCTCGTGGTCGCCGATCTGCGCGGTAACGGTCGTTGCTGTCAATGCCTCGTCCGGGCCGGCGTGCGGTGCGCGGCTGTCGTGGGGGACCGGCGCAGGTGCCCCGGCCGGATGGTCGATGTGGCCGACCTGGGCCGATCCGACCTGGGCCGGCCCGGCGGAAGCGGATCCGGCGCGGGCCGACTCGGCAGCGCTCTGCTGGCGCGGCCGGGGGACCGCCGCGTCGGTGTCGGGTGCCTGCAGGCCGGTGCTGCCCTGGTGGCTGCCCGGAGGGCTACCTGGGGGCGCTCCGACCGGGGGAGCGGACGTCGGGGGCATCGAAACCTCCCCACCCGCTGGGGAACGGGCGGTGTCGGTGCGGAGCAACCGGGGCGATCGCATCGGGCGGGTCATCGGTTCGGGCTGGCCGTTGCACCGTGTCGGACACCTCGCCGCGGGACGGCCCGCGGTGCGCTGTCAACAGGCTGCATGCCACTCCCTTGGGTGAGTCTCGCGACGAACATGTGCGGTGACGCGTTGAGTTGGCTGTAGCGGCGGAGCATACGACCGCGGAGGTGTGTCGAAGCACGCACCGCCGCTCGGCGTCGGTTCGTTCCGGTGAGCGGCTGACTACGCGCGGTCAACGTCATGGGATCGGGCGTGTCAGCGCGCTGACACCGTGGCGGGCGCGCTGAGCGTCGTGGCGCTCGCGCCGCTCGGTCCATGCCAAACTCAGGCATCGAGGCCCCCGCCCGTCGATCAGACCCAGGAGTGCCGTGGACAGCTCGACCATCCGCCCCGCGGAACGGCCGCCGTCGCACGTGGCCGATCTTGTGACGCGGGCCGCCACCCGCATCCCGGAGCACCCCGCAATCGTGGACGTGACCAGCGGAAACACGCTCACGTGGGCGATGCTCGACGGGGCGGTCTCCGCGGAGGTCGCACGGCTGCGTTCCGCAGGCGTTGTCAACGGTGATCGAGTGGTGATCAGGCTGGCCAACGGGGCCGCGTTCTGCGTGGCCGTGCTGGGTGCGCTGCGGGCCGGAGCCGTCGCCGTCCCGTACGGGCCGATCGCCGTGCTGCGTGAGCTGCAGATCGTGTTCGCCGACTGCGCCCCGTCGGTCGTGGTGGCTGCGGAGGGTGACCGGGCGGCGGTGGAGGCCGCGGCCGCTGCCGGGGCGACCGTGCTGACCTCGCCGGACGTCACGGCCGGCGCCCCGGACGCGGCGACGATCACCCCGACGGGTGACCCGGAGGACATCGCTCTGCTCGTCTACACCTCCGGCACCACGGGCACCCCGCGCGGCGTGCGCCTCTCGCACCGGGCGGTGCTGGCCAACCGCGAGCAGACGGCCGCGCTCCGGCCGGCGCCGATCACGCCGGTCGACCGGGTGCTGTTGTCGCTGCCGCTGTTCCACGTCTTCGGGCTGGCCGCCGGGTTCCTGCAGGTGTGCTGGGCGGGCGCCACCGTCGTGCTCACCGACCGGTTCGACGCCGACCACATCGCCGACGTGCTCGTCGAGCACCGGGTGAGCGGGCTGGCCGGGGTGCCGACGATGTTCCGGTCGTTGCTCGACCTGCCGGCCGCGAGGCTGCGCGAGGCCACCGCGGGCGTGCGGCTGTGCACCTCGGGCGGGGCGCCGCTGCCCCGGCAGTGGCTCGCGGGGTTCCGGGAGGCCACCGGGCTGTCGGTCTTCGAGGGATACGGGCTCACCGAATGCGGCCCGGTGCTCACCACCAACCCGTACGGCAGCGAACCGAAGCCGGGCTCGGTCGGCAGGCCACTGCCGGGGGTCGAGCTGCGGCTGGTGGACGCCGACGGCCGCCCCCTCGACGCGGGCGCCGATCCGGACCCCGACGACATCGACGAGTACGTCTCCGATCCGGCCCACGACACCGGGCTCGTCTCGGTGCGCGGCCCCAACCTGTTCTCCGGGTACTGGCCCGACGGTGCGGGCGGCCCGGACGCCGACGGCTGGTTCCGCACGGCCGATGTCGGCTTCCTCGATGCCGACGGCGACCTGCACCTGGTGGACCGGTCCTCGGACCTGGTCATCGTGAACGGTTTCAACGTCTACCCGCGCGAGGTGGAGCAGGTGCTCGCCGAGCTGCCGGGGATCGCGGAGGCCGCCGTCGTCGGGGTGCCCGACGAGCGGGCGGGCGAGGCGGTCAAGGCGGTGCTGGTGCGGGCCGCTGGCGCCGAGCTGACCGAGGAGCAGGTGCGCGAGCACTGCGTCATCCGGCTGGCCCGGTTCAAGGTGCCCGCGGTGTTCGAGTTCGTGGACGTGCTGCCGCGCACCCCCACCGGCAAGGTCGCGCGCCGCCAGCTGGCCGGGCAGGCCCCCGAATGAGTGCCCGCGTCACGGTCTACACGCGCGTCAACTGCTCGCTGTGCACCAAGGCCGAGGACGTGGTGGCCCGGATCTGCGGTGAGCTGGGTGAGACCTGGACGGCCGTCGACGTCGACTCCGACCCGGAGCTGCGTGCGGAGTACGGCGACCAGGTGCCGGTCATCATGATCGACGACAGGCAGCACGGCTTCTTCCGGGTCGAGGAGGAGCGCTTCCGCGCCGCGCTCGCCCGCTGAGGTGTCGCCACGCCCTCGACGGAGTCTTACGAACTCGGGACGGCAGTTGGCGAGCCCGGCACCGCAGGACGACGCTGGCGCCGTGAGCACCACCGTCGCACCGCCCCGTCCGACCGCCCCCCGTCGATCCGGCATCCACTGGGCGGTCGCCGCCGGACTCGGCTTGCTGTCGGTGGGCGCGGCACTCGGCGTGGCGCACCTGGTGGCCGGGATCGTCTCGCCCGGGTCGTCACCCTTCATCTCGGTGGCCGACGCGGTGGTGCGGCTGTCGCCGTCGTGGCTCACCGAGTTCGGCAAGTCGCTCGGCCCGGTATGGGACAAGCTGCTGCTCAAGATCGGTGTCGCGGTCGTGCTCGTCGTGGTCGCGGCCGTCGCGGGGATCCTCGGCAGGCACCGCCCCGAGCCGGCGACGCGGATCATCATGGGGCTCGGCGTGATCGGGTTCCTCGCCGTGGTGCTCGCCCCCACGTTCAGCCCGCTCGACCTCATCGCGCCCGCTGTGGCGCTCGGCGCCGGCGTGCTGGCCTTCCGTCAGCTGCACCGCAGGGCGCTGGCCGTCCACGTCGAGGGACCGGGGGCACCGGCGGCGGGCGGGGTGTCCCGGCGCACGGTGCTGCTGTCCTCCTCGGCCGCGGTCGGCGTGCTGGGCCTCGGGGCCGGGGCCGCCGGGGAGCTGCTCGGCCGCGGGCTCGTCGACTCGCGGGCCGCCGTCACCGCCCGACTGGCCCAGCTGCCGCTCGCGGAGCGGGCCCCGGCGCTCCCGGCGGGCGCGGCGTTCCCCGAGTCGGGCACGCCGACGTTCCTCACGGCGAACGCGGACTTCTACCGGATCGACGTCGCGCTGCGGATCCCGAGCCAGGCAGCGGAGTCGTGGAAGCTGCGGATCCACGGCATGGTCGGCAAGGAGATCTCGCTCACGTTCGACGACCTGCTGGCCCGCCGGCTCGTGGAGCGGCCGATCACGATGACCTGCGTGTCCAACCCCGTCGGCGGCGACCTGATCTCCACGGCCAACTTCATCGGCGTCGAGCTGCGCGACATCCTGCTGGAGGCGGGCGTCCGGCCGGGGGCCGACCAGATCCTCACCACGAGCGTCGACGGCTGGACGGCGGGCACGCCCACCGACGTCGTCATGGAGCCGGGGCGTGGTGCGCTGCTCGTGGTCGGCATGAACGGGGAGGCGCTCCCACCCGAGCACGGCTTCCCGGTCCGGATGGTGGTGCCCGGTCTCTACGGCTACGTCTCGGGCACCAAGTGGATCACCGACATGGAGCTCACGACGTTCGCCGCGAGGAGCGGCTACTGGATCGACCGCGGCTGGTCGGCGCGGGGCCCGGTCAAGACCGAGGCGCGGATCGACCTGCCATCGGACCGGGCCACCGTGCCGGCGGGCCGGGTCACGGTGGCCGGCATCGCCTGGTCGCAGCCCACCGGCATCAGCAAGGTCGAGGTCCGGATGGACGGCGGCCCGTGGCAGGTCGCTGACCTGTCCACCGAGGTCAGCACGTCGACGTGGCGGATGTGGCGCCGCGAGTTCACCCTCGCGCCCGGCAGCCACACCGTGCAGACCCGCGCCACCGACCACAAGGGTGTGACCCAGACCGAGGAGGCCGCCGACGTGGTGCCCGACGGTGCCACCGGCTGGCCTGCCACCCTCTTCACCGTCGCCTGATCACGCCGTTCCTCCATCTGATCGAACCGTTCGGCCGTGGCGGGCGAAGGTTCCGGTGACTGGTCCGGATCTGCCGGGCTCACTCGAGGAGGAACACCCGTGCGAAAGATCCAGCGACTCGCCGCCGTCGGTGCCATGGCCGCCCTGACCGTCGCACTCAGCGCCTGCAGCGGC